>NZ_JAAQQT010000656.1:0-29754 GCF_011742065.1 Aquabacterium sp. A08 | reverse complement strand
GGCCTGGGCAACTTCACGCTGCCGCTGGCGACGCAGGCGCGCGAGGTGCTGGGCATCGAAGGCAGCGAGGCGCTGGTCGCGCGTTCGCGCCAGAACCTGGAGCGCAACCGGGCGCAACGCAGGGGCCTGGCGCCGACGAGCTTCGTCGCGCGCAACCTGTTCGAGATGACGCCCGACATGCTGGTGGCCGACGGCTGCGCCGACAAATGGCTGGTCGATCCGCCGCGCGAAGGGGCGTTTGCCTTGTCCAAGGCGTTGGCCGATCTGCACCAGTCGCGCATCGGCGCCGAGGGCGCTGCCCTGCTCACGCCCGAGCAGGCGGCCTGGACGCCGCCGCAGCGCATCGTCTACGTCAGTTGCAACCCGGCCACCCTGGCGCGCGACGCCGGCCTGCTGGTGCACCAGGCGGGTTACCGCTGCACCGCCGCGGGCGTGGTCAACATGTTCCCGCACACCGCGCACGTCGAGTCGATCGCGGTGTTCGAGCGCGCGGGCGACTGAAGTTCGGCGTCAGCGCCCCGGTGCGATGCTGGGGCGGCCGGGCAGGGCCGGCAGTTCAATGGCCCCGCTGGGGGCCGGGGCGGCTGCCGGGGTCGCGCTGGTGCTGCTGGCGGGCAGCACCACCTCTTCTGCCGGCGCACGGGGGAGGGCTGCGGCCGATGGCATGCCGGCGATGTCGTTTTCCCGCATGTACCCATCCATCTCGCGCCAGCCCTCGAAAATTGCGGCCTTCGAGGCCCTGGGGTTGGCGCCGTAGCAATCCTCCAGGCTGCGCACCGCGTGGCGGCAGGCGCCGCCGATGGCCCGGCCCTCGGCTTCCTTCTTCTGGGCCACCTTGCCGGGGGTTTCCACGCCCAGGGCATCGCAGCCGGTCAGCAGCCAGGCGGCGGCGAGCAGCACCCCGGCGGGACGCAAGAGGCGGGCAAAGGTGTGTGAACGCGGCATAGACAGATTTTCGGCCAGTTCGTCCGCAACTTGACCGCGGTGGCCATGAAAAAGGGGCCTTGCGGCCCCCGGTGGTGGTGGGTTGGGGTCAATCCCGTTCGCCGCCGAACAGGCCCAGCAGAGCCAGCAGGCTCTGGAAGATGTTGAACAGGCTCAGGTACAGGCCCAGGGTGGCACTGATGTAGTTGGTTTCGCCGCCGTCCACGATGCGTTTGAGGTCCACCAGCAGGAAGGCGCTGAAGATGCCGATGGCCATCACGCTCAACACCGCCATGCCGATCGGGCTGCCGACGAACACGTTGACGATGCCGCCGATCAGCAGCACCACCGCACCCATGAACAGCCACTTGCTCAGGCCTTCCAGGTCGCGCTTGACGACGGCGGACAGGTTGGCCATGACCAGGAACACGCCGGCGGTGCCGCCAAAGGCGGTCATGATCAGGTCGGCCCCGTTCTGGAAGCCCAGCACCATGGCCAGCATGCGCGACAGCATCAGGCCCATGAAGAAGGTGAAGGCCAGCAGCACCGGCACGCCGGCGGCGGAATTCTTGGTTTTCTCGATGGCGAACATGAAGCCGAAGGCGCCCCCCAGGAACACGATCAGGCCCAGCCCGCCGGTGAGCGAGGCGGTGATGCCGGTGGCCACCCCGATCCAGGCGCCCAGCACCGTGGGCAGCATGCTCAGGGCCAGCAGCCAGTAGGTGTTGCGCAGCACCCGGTTGCGGGCCGGGCTGGACACCGCGGTGCCGAAGCGGCCGGGGCTGTGGGTCTGGTCGGTCATGTCTGCAACTCCTCGTGAAAAAAAGATCATTCTAGAAGCCTGGCTCAGGGTTTAAGCTGTGGTCTTCACTGCAATGGAGCCCACGCGGCAAGGAAAAGTTCATGAAATCGAAAGCCACGCTCGAAATGTCCGACGTCAAAGCCCTGGCCGCCGCGGCCGAGGCCGAGGCCCTGAAAAACAACTGGGCCGTCACCATTGCCGTCGTGGACGACGGTGGGCATTTGCTGTGGCTGCAACGCCTGGACGGCGCCGCGCCGGTGTCGGCCCACATCGCCCCGGCCAAGGCCCACACCGCCGCCCTGGGGCGCCGCGAGAGCAAAATTTACGAGGACGTGATCAACCAGGGCCGCACCTCGTTCCTGAGCGCCCCGACCATCGCCGGCATGCTCGAAGGCGGGGTGCCCATCGTCAAGGACGGGCAGTGCATTGGGGCGGTCGGCGTCAGCGGTGTCAAGTCCAACGAGGACGCACAGATCGCCAAGGCCGGCATCGCAGCCCTGGGCCTCTGAAGGCGGGGGCCGCTGTGCCCCGCTCACTTGGTCAGGATCAGCTTGCCCTGCCGCGTGGCCTGCAACCGGTAGCGCTGCCCCTGGTGCTGAATGAACAGTTCCCGCTGGCCTTGCAACAGGCTGGCGCTGTCCACCACCGGCGCCTGGCCGCTGTGGTGGGGGGCGGTCTCCGGCGCCCCGTTGTGCGTTGGGCCGACCCCGCCAGCACCGTCCCCTGGCGTGGTGCCGGCAGGTTTGTCGATGCGGCTCATGGTTCGGTCACGAACGCCAGCTTGCGCACCCCGGCGCGCTGGGCGCTGGCCATGGCCTGGGCCACGCGCTCGTAGCGCACCGCTTTGTCGCCGCGGATGTGCAGATCGGGCTGCGGCGTCTGCGCCGCGGCCTGGGCCAGGCGCGCGTCCAGTTCCTCGTCGCTCACCGGGGCCTCGTTCCAGTGGAACTGGCCCTGGGCGTCCACGCTCAGGCGCACGGTCTCGGGCTTGTCGGGGTTGACCTGGGTGGATGCCTGCGGCAGGTCCACATTCACCGAATGCTTCATCACCGGCACGGTGATGATGAAGACGATCAGCAGCACCAGCATCACGTCGATCAGCGGGATCATGTTGATCTCGCTCAGCACCTCGCCGTCGTCCGCCTCGGGGTGGGAAAATGCCATGACCGTGCCCCTTAGCCTTGTTTGATCGGCCGCACTTTGGCGTCGGCCGGGGTGCCCGCGCCCACCCGGGCGCCGGTGACGAAGTAGGCGTGCAGGTCGTGGGCGAAGCGGTTGAGCTTGTGCAGCAGGCCCTTGTTGCCGCGCACCAGGGCGTTGTAGCCCAGCACCGCCGGAATGGCCACCACCAGGCCCAGCGCCGTCATGATGAGCGCCTCGCCGATGGGGCCGGCCACCTTGTCGATGGTGGCCGAGCCGGCCGCGCCAATGCCCAGCAGCGCGTGGTAAATGCCCCAGACCGTGCCGAACAGGCCCACGAAGGGCGCGGTGGAGCCGACCGAGGCCAGGATGGCCAGACCGGATTGCAGCCGGGTGGTGAAGTCGTCCAGCGCGTTGCGCAGCGAGCGCGTTACCCACTCGCTCACGTCCAGGCTGTCGTGCAACTGGCGCGGCGGCTCGCCGTCGAGGTGCAGGATGTGGCTGGTGGCCTCGCGCCCCTGCAGGGCCAGCAGGTAGAAGGGGTTGTCGCCCTCGGGGCCGAGCTTGTTCAATCCCTCGGCAAAGTCCTTGCTGTGCCAGAAGTTGTCCACGGCGCGCGCCTGGGCGCGGTGGCGGCGCAGGTTCAGCGCCTTGAGCGCGATCACGACCCAACTCGCGACCGACATGGCCAGCAGGATCAGGGCCACGGTGCGGATCACCCAGTCGCCCTGCGACCAGACGTGGCTCAAGCCAAATTGCGTTTCCATCGGTGTTTACTCCAAAACAAAATTGATCGGGACGTTGAACCACATCGCCTCGGCCACGCCGTTGCGCTTGCCGGGCACATAGCGCCAGCGCAGCACGGTTTGCAAGGCGGTCTGGTCCAGGCGGTCGTAGCCGCTGGACGTGCGGATTTCGGCCTGGCTGGCGCGGCCGTCCACCTCGATGAACACCCGCAGCACCACCTTGCCTTGCTCGCCCAGGCGTTTGCTCAGTGGGGGGTAGGCGGGGCGCGGGTTGTTCAGGTAGTCGGCATTGGCCGAAGGCAGTTCGATGCGCGGTGCCGCCGGCGTGGCCGGCCCCGCAGCCGTTGCTGCAGGGGGGGCGGACGGCGCGGGTGCGGCCGGGACCGCTGCGGGCGCAGGGGCTTCGGCCAGGGCCGTTGGCGGCGACGGCGTGTCGCTCACCGGGGCGACCACCGGCGACGGCGCGGCGGCCGGTCGGGCCGGCGGAGCGGGGCGAGGCGTCGGTGCTGGGGTGGGCGGCACGGGCGGGCGTGGCGCGGGTGCCTGGGGCCGCGGGGTGGGCGCAGCCGCGGGCGCCGCGCTGGCGACCCACTCCACAAGAATTTCGGCCGGCACCACCGCCTCGCTGGGTCGCTGGACCAGGCCGCGCTGCAGCAGCCACAGGCCGCCGGCGTGGGCGGCGACCACGGCGGCGAGGACCACGAGTTGGCGGGCAGGCATGGGCGGTGGGGGCGTGAGGGACAGCGCGTTCACGGTTTCAGCACCCACCATCCGGCCACGGCCACCAACAGCAAAGCGCTGAGCAGTTCGATCAACATGAACATCATAACCAGTAAGGTATTTATTCTAAACGAGAACGATTCGTGTTTTTTATGTGGTGCAGATATTCGGGCCCGATATCGGCCACCCGGGTCACGCCGCACAGGGCCATGGTGGCCCAGAACTCGTCCCGCAGCAAGCGCAGCACATGGGCCACGCCGCGCGCGCCCCCGTTGGCCAGGCCCCACAGCACCGGGCGGCCCACCAGCACGGCGTCGGCGCCCAGGGCCAGGGCCTTGAACACGTCGGTGCCGCGGCGGATGCCGCCGTCCACCAGAAGGGCGCAGCCGCCTTGTACCGCGTCGGCCATGGCGGGCAGCAGCTCGGCGGTGGGTAGGACGGTGTCCAGGACCCGGCCGCCGTGGTTGGAGACGATCAAGCCGGCCACCCCCAGCGACAGGGCCAGCCGGGCGTCGTCCGGGTGGGTCACGCCCTTGAGCAGCAGCGGCAGGGGCGCGTGCGCCCGCAGCCAGCGCACGTCGTCCCAGGTGGGGGCTTGTTGCAGCAGTTGGGCGGGGTCGCCGGGCGGGTGCGGGGTTGGCCAGTGTGGCAGGGGGGCGGTGTCGGCACCGGGCAGGCCGGCGCGGCGTTCGCGGTCGCGCACCCCCTGCAGGGGGGCGTCCACCGTCAGCACCAGCGCCTGGTAGCCGGCGGCGTGGGCGCGCTGCGCCAGGGCCAGGGTGTGGCCGCGGTCGCCCAGGTGGTACAACTGGAACCACAGCGGCCCGGCCCCGGTGCCGGGGCCCACCAGTGGGGCCACGTCTTCCAGGGCGGTGTGGCTCTGCATGCTCAACACCAGACCCACGCCCAGCGCCGACGCGGCCAGCGCGGTGGCGCGCTCGGCGTCCGGGTGGGCCAGGACCTGGCGTGCCATGGGGGCCACCAGCAGCGGTGTCGGGCAGGGCTGCCCCAGCACCTGGGTGGCGGTGTCCAGCCCCTGCAGCGGGCGCAACACCCGGGGACGCAGGGACCAGGACGACCAAGCCGCCCCGTTGGCACGCAAGGTGTGTTCGTCGGCCGCGCCACCGGCCCAGTAGGCCCAGACCGCGTCGGGCACGCGCTGGCGGGCCAGGGCTTCGTGGTCGGCCAGGTTCACCGGAGCGGTGGCTGGGGCGGGTGGGGTGGCGCCCATCAGGTGCTGGCCCATTGGCGCAACAGGTTGTGGTACACGCCGGTGAGTGCCGTGGTTTCGGCGGTTTCGCCGTGGCGTTCGCGCAGCTTCAGCAGGTTCATGTCCAGTTCAAACAGGAGGCGGCGCTGTGCGTCGCTGCGCACCATGCTCTCCACCCAGAAGAACGAGGCCAGGCGGGTGCCCCGGGTCACGGGCGTGACTTCGTGCAGGCTGGTGCCGGGGTAGAGCACCGCGTCGCCGGCGGCCAGCTTGACGCGTTGCACGCCGTAGGTGTCGTGCACGGTGAGCTCGCCGCCGTCGTATTCGTCCGGGTTGGACAGAAACAGGGTGCAGGACAGGTCGGTGCGCACCCATTCCTGGGTGCGGCGGGAATGCAGCACGGCGCCGTCGATGTGCGCGCCGTAGGCCGGGTGTTCGGGCCGGTAGCGGTTGAACAGCGGGTGGTAGCAGCGGCGCGGCAGCGCCGCCGAAAAGAACAGGGGGCTGCGCTGCACCGCCGCCAGCACCTGGGCCTGCAACTGCGGCGCGAGGAGGTGGTCTTGCGCCAACTGTTCGTTGCGCTTGACCGCCGCCGCCTGCCCGCCGGCGCTGCTGCGGCCATCGATCCACAGGGCGGCATCGGCCAGGCGCTCGCGCAGGCCGCGCACCTCCTCGGCGTTCAGGATCTGGGGCAGGTGCAGCAGCATGGTCAGAACAGGTGTTTCAGCGACACCTGCACCGCCCGCGCCGCGCCGGGGGCGTAGAAGCCGCGGTACAGCGAATCGGCGTAGAGCTTGTCGGTCAGGTTGGTGACGTTGAGCTTGACGCTGGTGTGTTCGTTGACGGTGTATTCGGCCATCGCGTCCACCGTGGTGAAGGCCTGGGCCACCAGCGTGCGGTTGCCTTCGGGGCTTTGTTTGCCGCGGTGGTTCAGGCCCAGACCCAGGCGCCACAGGGGCGCCACCCGGTAGGTGGTCCACAGGCTGGCGCTGTGCTTGGGGGTGAGTGCCGGGCGGTCCCCTTCGCGCTGGGCGTTGCCAGTGGTGGTGCCGTTGTCGATCTTCGCGGTCGGAATCCAGGTGTGGTTGTAAAACAGTTCCCACTTTGGTGTCAGGCGGCCGGCAAAGTTGAATTCCATGCCGGTGGCGTGGCGCTTGCCCGACAGGAGGTAAGAGTCTGCCGTCGGCTCGTCGGTGTTGCGTTCGTTGTACTTTTCCGAATGGAACAGGGCCACACCCAGCGTGGCTTTCTGATCAAACACCTCGAACTTTCCCCCGATTTCGAAGTTGCGGCTTTTCTCTGGCGGGGTATTGGCGATGCGCTGGTTGGTGGAAATGGCGCCGGTGGTGGCGTTGGGCACGAAGGCGCCCAGGGCAAATTGGTAGGTATCGCCCGAGGTGTTGTACGACGTGCCCACCGAGGCATAGTAGGACTGGCGCTCGTTGGGCTGGTAGAGCACACCGAAACGCGGGCTGAGCAGGGTGTCGCTGATTTCGAAGCGCCCTTCGGGGTTGCTGCCGTTGGCCGGGGCGCGGTACGCGCTCTTGAAGTGGTCCAGCCGCAAGCCGGCGATGAGCTTGACCCGCTCGTTGAGCGCCATCGTGTCCTGCGCATAGACGCCCAGGTTCTGGGTCTTGAAGGTGTTGAGCACCAGGGGGGGGCGCCCATTGGGGTTGACGGCGCCGTCGTTGGGCGTGCCCACGGTGGTGGTCAGGCCACTGGCCGCTTCGGCATAGCTGTTGTTGCGTTGGGCGTCTTCGAGGCTCAGGTCGACGCCGGCGATCAGCTCGTGCTTGATCCCGGCGGCCTCGAACCGGGTGCTGAGGTCGCTTTGGAGTTGGGTGAAGTCGCTGAAGCCAATCCGCCCTTTGGGGGTTCGCGTGATGGGGGTGCTGCTGTTGTAGGGGTTGGACAGGTTGGTGGCGGCTCCGTTGGTCTGGCCAAACCGCACCACACTGGCCACCAGGTCTCGTTCGTAACTGCCATGGCGCAGGGTGGTTTTCAACTGGGTGTCGGCGCCAAAGCGGTGGATGTGGCCAAGCGTGGCGTAAGTGCTCTGGGTTTTCAGGTAGTCACTGGCCAGGCCGTAGTAGTTCTTCGCCGGCAGGGTGGGAATGATGACGCCGTCGCTGGTGTACCACGGGTGGTTGTAGAGCGGGGTGCCGTCGGTATCCAGGTGGTACAGGCCAACCGAAAATTCGTCTCGCAGGCCGATGCCCCAGCGGTAGGTGGGCGCAATCCCTTGTTTGTGGACCGTGGCGCCGTGGTGGTCGGCGTCGTGGGCCAGTGCGTTGATGCGCAGGGCCGCGTCCGGACCGGTCTGGAGGTTGAAGTCGCCTGTCACGCGCACTTCCCGGCCCGAGCCGAGGGTCACGTCGATTTCGTGCTGGTCCATCAGGAAGGGCTGCTTGCTGACCTGGTTCACCACCCCCCCGGTCGAGCCTTTGCCGAACAGCATGGAGGCCGAGCCTTTCAGGATTTCGATGCGGTCCTGGTTGAAGGTGTCGCGCTCGATCAAGGGGGCGTCGCGCAGGCCATCGACGTAAATGTCACCCGCCTGGCCCAGCGAGAACCCGCGCAGCCGAATGTCCTCTTCACCGGTTTCCCCAGCCATGAACGTGACGCCCGCGGTGGTCTTGAGCACTTCGCGGAAATCGTCCAGGTTGCGGTCGTCCAACAGCCGCTCGGTCATCACCGTGACGGTTTGCGGGATGTCGCGCAGGGCCTGTTTGCCTTTGCCGATGGTGGACTCGGTGGCGCGCAGGGTGTTTTTGGCTTTCACCTCCTCGGGCTCGGCCTGCTCTTTCACCGTCACGGTGGACAGGGTGGCTTCGGCCGTGGGGGCGGTTTGGGCCAGTGCGTTGAGCGAGCCGGCCAGCAACATGGCGCCCAAGGGGAGCAGGGCGGCTTTGGCGGTAGACGGGCTGGGTGCGGCGGATTGCGGGGCCAGACCCGGCGTGTGGGGCATGTGTGTCATGGAAAGCAGCGGGAGCGGGTTGTTGGCTGGCTGACCACGGCGGGCGTGTGCTGGCTGGCTGGTGTGGGGATTGTATATCAAATGCAAATCGTTCGCGTTCGCATAATGTATTTGGGCGCAAAAAAACCGACCCAGGGTCGGTGCGGGGTGGCCGGGGTTCAGCCGCGGGTGTGGCTGGGGGCCGTGGCCCGCATCAGGTGCGCCAGGCGACCGCTGGGCTGGCACTCGGCCCAGATCTGTCGGGCCGAGGGTTCGCACTTGCCGCACTGGGTGGCCACACCGTGTTCGAGCTGGAGTTCGTCAAACCCTGCCCCCTGCTGGGCGCAGCGGGCAATGGTTTTGTCACTCACGCGGTGGCAGACGCAGACGATCATTCGGGCACTCCGTGTTGGTGTGCGAATGATAATGCTTCGCATTAAGTTACACAAGCGCAAACCTGTGCCAGGCACAAAAAAGGGCGCCGCAGCGCCCTGAGTGGATCAGGCCGCACGGTTCACTCGATTTCGCCCATGATGCTTTGCTGGTAGTTCTGCAGGCCGACCTTCTCGATCAGCTCCAACTGGGTTTCCAGGAAATCGATGTGCTCCTCGGTGTCGTCCAGGATTTTGAGCAGCAGGTCGCGCGACACGTAATCGCGCGCGGCTTCGCAGTGGGCCACGCCTTCCTTGATGGTGGCCTGCGCCCCGCGTTCCAGCGCCAGGTCGGCCGTCAGCATCTCGGGCACATCCTCGCCGATGTGGAGCTTGCCCAGGTCCTGCAGGTTGGGCAGGCCGTCGAGCATGAAGATGCGGTCCATCAGCCAGTCGGCGTGCTTCATCTCGCCGATGGACTCCTCGTATTCCTTCTTGGCCAGCTTGTCCAGTCCCCAGTGCTTGAGCATGCGGTAGTGCACAAAGTACTGGTTGATGGCGGTCAGTTCGTTCTTGAGCTGCGCTTGCAGGTGGAAGATGACTTGGGCGTCGCCTTTCATGGGAGCTCCTGGTAAGTGGACAGTCGAGCACCCAGTGTAGTGCGAGAATAGGGTGCGACCCAACAGACCCGCCCCTCATGGCCCGCGGTGACGGCAAAAGCTATGGGGTGGATTGAAACTATTAATAATAAAAACCGATTGCTTTGAGCTATCATTCAAGGGTTTTCACGGATCGTCGCATCCCCTCTTTCAACCTAAGGAATCTCCATGTCCCTGATCAACACCGCCGTTCAGCCGTTCAAAACCCAAGCTTTCCACAACGGCAAGTTCATCGAAGTCACCGAGCAAAGCCTGAAGGGCAAGTGGTCTGTGCTGATTTTCATGCCGGCCGCCTTCACTTTCAACTGCCCGACCGAAGTGGAAGACGCCGCCGACAACTACGCTGAGTTCCAGAAGATCGGTGCCGAGGTCTACATCGTGACCACCGACACCCACTTCAGCCACAAGGTGTGGCACGAAACCTCCCCCGCCGTGGGCAAGGCCCAGTTCCCGCTGGTGGGTGACCCGACCCACGCCCTGACCAACGCCTTCGGCGTGCACATCCCCGAAGAAGGCCTGGCCCTGCGCGGCACCTTCGTGATCAACCCGGACGGCGTGATCAAGACCGCTGAAGTGCACAGCAATGAAATCGCCCGCGATGTGAAAGAAACCCTGCGCAAGCTGAAGGCCGCTCAGTACACCGCCGCCAACCCGGGCCAGGTCTGCCCGGCCAAGTGGAACGAAGGCGCCAAGACCATCGCTCCCTCGCTGGACCTGGTCGGCAAGATCTGATCCCGCGCCGTTCTTGCAACGGCCCGCCAGAGTCACAAGGGTGCTGCCGTCGGTGGCACCCTTTTTTTCTGCTGCGGTGCAGCTCATGGTTTTTACCTATTTATAGCTTTTAAATAATATATTCTTAAGTCAATAGTTTCAAACTAAAATTTGATCCAGACGCCGGTGCAGCCTGCGCCGCCATTTTTCAGCCACAAGGAAGCCCCATGCTCGACGACACCCTCAAAGCCCAATTGCAAGCCTACCTGCAACGCGTGACCCAGCCGTTCGAGCTGGTCGCTTCCCTGGACGACTCGGCGAGCGCCCAGGAAATGAAGGCGCTGCTGGAGACCATCGCTGGCCTGTCCGACCAGATCACCGTGCGCACCGACGGCAACGACGCGCGCAAGCCCTCGTTCAGCCTGCAGCGCACCGGTACCGACATGAGCCTGCGTTTCGCCGCCATTCCGCTGGGCCACGAGTTCACCTCGCTGGTGCTGGCGCTGCTCTGGACCGGTGGCCATCCGCCCAAGGTGGCGCCCGAGGTGATCGAGCAGATCAAGGGCCTGGACGGCGACTACCGGTTCGAGGTCTACATGTCCTTGAGCTGCCACAACTGCCCGGACGTGGTGCAGGCGCTGAGCCTGATGGCGGTGCTGAACCCCAAGGTGAAGACGGTGGTGATCGACGGCGCGCTCTACCAGCAAGAAGTGACCGAGCGCGAGGTGATGGCCGTGCCCATGGTCTACCTGAACGGCCAGGTGTTCGGCTCGGGCCGCATGCTGATCGAAGAAATCGTGGCCAAGCTGGACACGACATCGGCCGAGAAAGAGGCCGCCAAGCTGAGCGCCAAAGACGCCTTCGACGTGCTGATGGTGGGCGGTGGCCCGGCCGGTGCGGCGGCGGCGGTGTACGCGGCGCGCAAGGGCATCCGCACCGGGGTGGTGGCCGAGCGCTTCGGCGGCCAGACCAACGACACCATGGCCATTGAGAACTACATTTCGGTGCTGGAGACGGATGGCCCCAAGTTCGCCGCGGCGCTGGAAGCCCAGGTCCGCCACTACGAGGTGGACATCATGAACCTGCAGCAGGCGGCCAAGATCGTGCCGGCCGCGCAAGAGGGGGGCCTGATCGAGGTGCACCTGGCCAATGGCGGCGTGCTCAAGTCGCGCAGCGTGGTGCTGTCCACCGGCGCGCGCTGGCGCAACGTGAACGTGCCCGGCGAGCAGGAATACAAGAACAAAGGCGTGGCCTATTGCCCGCACTGCGACGGCCCGTTGTTCAAGGGCAAGCGCACGGCGGTGATCGGCGGGGGCAACTCCGGCGTGGAAGCGGCCATCGACTTGGCCGGCATCGTGGCCCATGTGACGCTGATCGAGTTCGCCGACCAGCTCAAGGCCGACGCGGTGCTGGTGAGCAAGCTCAAGAGCCTGCCCAACGTGACCATCGTCACCAACGCGCAAACCACCGAAATCACCGGCGACGGCGGCAAGGTCAACGGCATCCGCTACAAAGACCGCGTCAGCGGTGTCGAGCACCACGTGGCGCTGGAAGGCATCTTCGTGCAGATCGGTCTGGTGCCCAACACCGAGTGGCTCAAGGGCACGGTCGAGCTGAGCCGGTTTGGCGAGATCGTGGTGGACGCCAAGGGCCACACCAACGTGCCGGGTGTGTTTGCCGCGGGCGACTGCACCACGGTGCCGTACAAGCAGATCGTGATCGCCGCGGGCGAGGGTGCCAAGGCCGCGCTGAGCGCCTTCGATTACCTGATCCGCACCCCGGCGCCGGTGGCAGAGGCGGTGGCCGCCTGACGCGGCGCGACGCCGACCCGGGCCACCGGGTGGGCGTCAAGCGCCCAAAAAAATGCCGGGCAGCGCCCGGCATTTTGGTGTCCGAGGGTGTCGGCTTATTTCAGGTCGTCGGCGATGAGCTGCACGATGCGCTGCGCGGTGGCCGAGCGGTCGGGCTGACCGCCGGCATCCAGCACCGACACCGTGCTTTGGGCGTCGCTGCTGCGCACCGCGATGCGGTAGCGCGCCGGGGTGGCTTCCTTCTTGGGGGTGCTGGTGAACAGGCGGCCGAAGAAGCCCGGCTCCTTGGTGGTCTGGGTTTCGTCGGGGGCCACGTAACGCACGAAGTACACGCCTTGCGAGCGGTCGCGGTCTTCCACGGTGAAGCCGGTGCGGTCCAGCGCCAGGCCGACGCGGCGCCAGGCGCGGTCGAAGCCTTCCTCGATCTGCACCACCGGCTGGTTGTTCAGGGTGGTCACGCGCGACGAGGGCTGCACCGCGCCCGCGGCCAGCAGCGCCTGAGACTGTTCCTGGGTCACACCCAGCTTGACCATCATGCGGCGCAGGAATTCGGCTTCGAGCTCCACGTCGGCCGGGCGCGGCTGCCACACGGTGGAGTCCTTGCGCTCGTTGCTGTAGACCTCGACCATGCCGCGGTGGCTGATGAAGATTTCGGTGCCGCCCGCGCTGTTGCGCTCCAGGCGGGTGCGGAACTTGTCGCGTTCGCCGGTGGAATACAGGCTGTCAAACACCTTGCCCAGGGTGGAACGGATGATGTCTTGCGGCAGCTTGGCGCGGTTTTCGGCCCAGTCGGTTTCCATCAGGCCCAGGTTTTCCTGGTCCAGCGCCAGCAGGAAACCGTTTTCCTGCCAGAAGTCGCGCACCGGCCCCCAGAGCTGGTCGGCCGGGCGGTCCACAACCAGCCAGCGCTGGCTGCCGGCGCGTTCGATGCGCACATCGCCCAACGTGGCGGCGGCCGTGGGCACGCGCTGGCTGGGTTGGGCCACTTGGTAGCCACTGGCGGTGACCACGTTGCCCGGCACCGCGTAGCGCGACTCGCGCGTCAGCTGGCTCAGGTCGGGCGGCACCTCCAGGGTGCTGACCTGTTTGGCGCTCTTGTAGTCGATCTTGTCTTCTTGCAGCACCGAGCAGGCGCTGGCCAGGCCGGCGGCCACGGCCACGGTGGTCCAGCGGAGCAGGCGTTGGCGGCTGTCGGTGTGGGAGGGTGTGTTCATGGGGCCGTGTGTCGGGGGTGGATGGGGAGGGCGGTGGCGGCTCAGAGCAGGCCAGCGGCTTGCAGGGCCTGTTCCACAAGGGCTTCGTTACCGGCGGTCAGGCGGGTCATGGGCAGGCGCAGGGCATGGCCGCAGCGGCCCATGCGGGCCAGCGCCCATTTGACCGGGATGGGGTTGGCTTCGACGAAGAGGTGCTTGTGCACCGGCATCAGCCGCATCTGGATGGCCATGGCGGTTTTTACGTCGCCGGCCATGGCGGCCACGCACAGCTCGTGCATCAGCCGGGGGGCGACGTTGGCGGTCACGCTCACGTTGCCCTGGCCGCCGCACAGCATCAGGGCCACGGCGGTCGGGTCGTCGCCGGAATACACGGCAAAGTGCTCGGGCGTTTCGCGGATCAGCCACTGCGCACGTTCGATGTTGCCGGTGGCTTCCTTGATGCCGACGATGCCGGGCACCTGGGCCAGGCGCAGCACGGTGTCGTGGGCCATGTCGGCCACGGTGCGGCCGGGCACGTTGTACAGCACCACGGGCAGGTCGCCGGTGGCTTCGGCGATGGCCTTGAAATGCTGGTACTGGCCCTCTTGCGTGGGCTTGTTGTAGTAAGGCACCACCTGCAGTTGGCAGTCGGCGCCCACCTTTTTGGCGAAGCGGGCCAGTTCGATGGCCTCGGCGGTGGAATTGGCGCCGCAGCCGGCCATGATGGGCTTGCGGCCGGCGGCCTGCTCGACGGCCACGCGGATGATCTCGCAATGCTCCTCCACGCTCACCGTGGGCGACTCGCCGGTGGTGCCGACGACGCCGATGCAGTCGGTGCCCTCGGCGATGTGCCAGTCGATCAGCTTGCGCAAGGTGGGGTAGTCCACGCTGCCATCTTCGTGCATGGGGGTGACCAGGGCCACGATGCTGCCGGTGATCGGATTCATAGGTGCGGAGTGAAGTCGGGTTGAGGCAATAAGACCAACACGCATTCTACCCAGCGGCGCGCAGGGTGTAGCGGGGCGGGGCGTCGGCGGGGGCCGGCGCTTCGTTCACCGCCACGGTGCGCTGCACGAAGCGGTCGGGGTCGGGCAGGAAACCGTCCTCGTAGGCCACGGTGCGCAGGCCGGCGCACAGGCGCAGCAGCTCGCCGGGCTGCAGCAGAAAGTCCGGCCGCGACGGCTTGCCAACCGTGGCGTTGCCGTGCGCAAAGGTTTCGTAGATGAGCACGCCACCCGGCGCCAGGCTGGCCAGAATGTGCGGCCACACGGGGCGCCAGAGGTAGTGGGTCACCACCACCGCATCGAAGGTCTGGCCGGCCAGGGGCCAGGGGCCGTTTTCCACGTCGGCCGCCACGGTGCGCACCAGCGGGGCCAAGTCGGCCAGCGTGGCCAGGGCGGCGGTGTCGCGGTCCACGGCGGTGACGTGGCAACCTTGGCGCACCAGCCAGCGGCTGTGGCGGCCGTGGCCGCAGGCCAGGTCCAGCGCGCGCGGGCCGCCGGGGCGCTGGTCGGGCACCAGGTGCGCCCAGCGGCGCACCCAGTCGGAAGGGGGCAGGGAGGTGTGCGACGGGGTCATTCAGAAGCAGGACCAGAGTTTGTCGGCCAGGTCAACCATGAAGTCGGGGTGGGTGTAAACGCTGAAAATGCCCAGCAGCACGGCCAGTGCCAGCACCCAGGCGGTGCGGCGCAGCCAGACCGCCCAACGGTCCTGGCGGGCCAGGTAGGCGGGCGAGGGTGTCATGCGGCGGCCCCGCCCACCCGTTGCGGGCCGCGCTGGATCGGCGCTTCGCGCACCGGCCAGTTCACCACGGCGGCGAACACGCCGAGCGCGATCGAGATATACCAGACGATGTCGTAGCTGCCGGTGCGGTCGTACAGCAGACCGCCCAGCCACACGCCCATGAAGCTGCCCACCTGGTGGCTGAAGAACACAAAGCCGCCCAGCATGGACAGGTGCGCCACCCCGAAAATCTGCGCCACGATGGCGTTGGTCGGCGGGATGGTGGACAGCCACAGCAGCCCCATGGCGGCCGCGAACACATAGACGCTCCAGGGCGTGAGCGGCGCCAGCAGGAACACGGTGATGGCGACCGAGCGCATCAGGTAAATGAAGGCCAGGATCTTGCGCTTGGCCAGGCGCTGGCCCAGCACGCCGGCGGCGTAGGTGCCGAACACGTTGAACAGGCCGATGAGGGCCAGCGCGTAGCTGGCCACCTGGGGCGACAGGCCGTGGTCCTTGAGGTAGCTGGGCATGTGCACCCCGATGAACACCACCTGGAAGCCGCAGACGAAGTAGCCCGCCATCAGCAGCTGGAAGCTGCGGTAGCCAAAGGCCTCGCGCACGGCCTGCCCAATGGTTTGCTGGCGCACCGCGCCCGGGCCGGCCGCGCCGGTGGCGGGTTCGCGCAAGCCGGTGGCCAGCGGCACCACCAGCAGCACCGCCACGCCCAGCACCAGCAGCGCCTGCTGCCAGCCGAACTGGGCGATGAGGAAGCCTTCGACCGGCACCATCAGGAACTGGCCGAAGGAGCCGGCCGCCGCCGCCATGCCCATGGCCCAGGAACGGCGCTCGGCCGGAATCTGCCGCCCCAGAATGCCGTAGATGACGGCGTAGGTGGTGCCGGCCTGGGCCGCGCCGATCAGCACCCCGGTGGTCAGGGTGAACAGCAGTGTGGTGCTGGACCAGGCCATGCCCGCCAGGCCCAAGGCGTAGAGCACGGCACCGCCCATCAACACCCGGTAGCCGCCGAAGCGGTCGGCCAGCATGCCGGCAAAAATGCCGAACAGGCCCCACGACAGGTTTTGCACCGCCATGGCGAAGGCGAAGTTCTCGCGGGTCCAGCCCAGGTCCTGGGTGATGGGTTGCAGCCACAGGCCAAAGCCGTGGCGGATGCCCATGGACAGGGTGACGATGGCCGCGCCGCAGGCCAGCACCTGCAGGGCCGAGAGTGTTTGCGGGGCCGAGGTGGCCGCGCCGGGAGACGGGGTAGACATCCCGCGACTGTAGCGAATTTGTGCCGCGCCTGCCTGTCGCGCGGGTGGCCGCACGCTCTCTACAATCCCCGGCCATGGCAGACACCAACGCTTCCCCCACCGCCGGTACCGCGTACGGCGAAGGCTCCATCCGTGTGCTCAAAGGGCTGGAGCCCGTCAAGCAGCGGCCGGGCATGTACACCCGCACCGACAACCCGCTGCACATCGTGCAGGAGGTGCTGGACAACGCCGCCGACGAGGCCCTGGCCGGCTTCGGCAAAAAGATCAAGGTGACGCTGCACGACGATGCTTCGGTGAGCGTGGAGGACGACGGCCGCGGCATCCCGCACGGCCTCCACCCCGAAGAAAACGCCCCCGTGCTGGAACTGGTGTTCACCCGCCTGCACGCGGGC
The DNA here is from genome assembly GCF_011742065.1 of Aquabacterium sp. A08. Lineage (NCBI taxonomy): Bacteria > Pseudomonadati > Pseudomonadota > Betaproteobacteria > Burkholderiales > Sphaerotilaceae > Aquabacterium > Aquabacterium sp. A08. The sequence continues at coordinate 13,123 of NZ_JAAQQT010000656.1, read as the reverse complement.
GGCAAGTTCGACAAGGGCAAGGGCGGGGCCTACAGTTTCTCGGGCGGCCTGCACGGCGTGGGCGTGAGCGTGACCAACGCCCTGGCCACCCGGCTGGAGGTGAGCAGCCACCGCGACGGCCACCTGGCCCGCCTGGCGTTTGCGGCCGGCGACGTGGTCGAGCCCCTGAGCCGCCGCCCGCTGGAGGCCGGCGAGCGCAAGCAGGGCACCAGCGTGCGCGTCTGGCCCGACGCGAAATACTTTGAGTCGGCCGCGTTGCCCGCGAACGAGCTGGTGCACCTGCTGCGCAGCAAGGCGGTGCTGATGCCGGGCGTGAGCGTGACCCTGGTGAACGAAAAAACCAAGGACACGCAAACCTGGCAATACAAGGGTGGCCTGCGCGACTACCTGCAGCAAACCCTGAGCGGCGAGCCAGTGATTCCGCTGTTCGAGGGCGAAGGCTACGCCGACGCCGGCCACGACAGCTTCGCCGAAGGCGAGGGCGCGGCCTGGGCCGTGGCCTTCACCGAAGACGGTGCGCCGGTGCGCGAAAGCTACGTCAACCTGATTCCCACCCCCGCCGGTGGCACCCACGACAGCGGCCTGCGCGACGGCCTGTTCCAGGCCGTGAAAAGCTTCATCGAACTGCACGCGCTGCTGCCCAAGGGCGTGAAGCTGATGCCCGAGGACGTGTTCGCCCGTGCCAGCTACGTGTTGAGCGCCAAGGTGCTGGACCCGCAGTTTCAGGGCCAGATCAAGGAGCGGCTGAACTCGCGCGACGCGGTGCGGCTGGTGAGCGGTTTCGTGCGCCCGGCGCTGGAGCTCTGGCTGAATCAGCATGTGGACTACGGCCGCAAGCTGGCGGAACTGGCCATCAAGGCCGCGCAGACGCGCCAGCGCGCCGGCCAGAAGGTGGAAAAACGCAAGGGCAGTGGCGTGGCGGTGTTGCCGGGCAAGCTGACCGATTGCGAAAGCCGCGACATCGCCCACAACGAGCTGTTCCTGGTGGAAGGCGACAGCGCCGGCGGCAGCGCCAAAATGGGCCGCGACAAGGAATGCCAGGCCATCCTGCCGCTGCGCGGCAAGGTCCTCAACACCTGGGAGGTGGAGCGCGACCGCCTGTTTGCCAACACCGAAATCCACGACATCTCGGTCGCCGTGGGCGTGGACCCGCACGGCCCCGACGACACGCCCGACCTGAGCGGGCTGCGCTACGGCAAGGTGTGCATTTTGAGTGACGCGGACGTGGACGGCTCACACATCCAGGTGCTGCTGCTGACGCTGTTCTTCCGCCACTTTCCCAAGCTGATCGAGGCCGGGCACGTGTACGTGGCGCGCCCGCCGCTGTTCCGGGTGGACGTGCCGGCGCGCGGCAAAAAGCCCGCCACCAAGGCCTACGCGTTGGACGAGGGCGAGCTGACGGCGATTCTGGACAAATGCGCCAAGGACGGCGTGCTGCGCGAGAAGTGTCAGATCAGCCGCTTCAAGGGCCTGGGCGAAATGAACGCCGAACAGCTGTGGGACACCACCCTCAACCCCGACACCCGCCGCCTGCTGCCGGTGCAGCTGGGCGACCTGGACTTTGCCGCCACCGAAGCGCGCATCACCCAACTGATGGGCAAGGGCGAAGCCGCCGCCCGCCGCGAGCTGATGGAGCGGCACGGCGACGAGGTGGACATCGACGTATAGGCGGTTGACGGGGTCCCATGGCTGTGTCATAAATGCCATATTCAAGCTTGGAGGGCACAGATGAACCCTATGCCTTGGACCCGATGCGTGGTGACTGGACTGGCCTGGGGTTGCCTGGGTTGGGCCCAGGCCGTTGAGCGGGTGCAGCCCGGTGACGCCACCCTGTCCTGCACGGCGCTGGCCGCAGAGCAGTCGCGCCTGGCCGAACTGGTCCGGGCTGGAAGCGGGGAGAAGTCCGCCGGCACGGCCGCGGCTGGGGTGGCCGCGAACGTGGGCGGACAACTGGCCGTCGGCCAGGCCGCCAGCGGCATGTTGGGCGCTCTGGGCGGCTTCGCCAGCCGGCTGGCCGGGGTGGCGGCCCAAGGCGCGGTCGAGAAACAGCTGGGTCCCGACGAGGCCACCCGACAGACCGGTGTCCTGGCGGCCGAGCGCCAGGCCTTTCTGTCGCAATTGGCCCAGGCCAAGCGCTGCGACACGCCCGGCGCCGAGGGGGTCCTGTCGCCGGAAGCCTTCCAATCGCTGGTGGAGGGCAAAGGGTCGGGCACCTTCGCGGTTGCGGCCCTGACGCCGGATGCCGTGCGGGCCTTGCCCGCCGCCGAGATCCAGCCGCTGCCGGCCGACCACCTCCTCACAGGCAAAATCGACGTGGCCGACAAAACCCTCCACCTGAGCGAGTTTCGGGTGCTGTTCGATGTCGGGGGCGAAGTCACCGGTGGCACGCGGGCCGGTTACCTGTTCGGCACCAACTACGGCAACTCCCGGGTCACGGTCACCTACCGGGTGCCACAGGTAGACGTGGCGGCTTACCAGGCCATCACCGACCGCGCGCTGGAGGATTTCAAGTCCCGCCTGGCGGCCGCCGGCTTGAGGGTGGTGTACACCCCGCCCGAAGGCGGTGGCGTGTACGAACCCACCGAAACGGCCAGCCTGCCCGGGGCGCCGGTGTTCACCAGCCAGTCCTACGGCTACGGCAAGCGGCAGTTGCTGGTGATGGCGCCCACGGGGATGAAGACGATTTCGCGCGGCATCGCGGGCATCGGCGCCGGTCACATTGGCCGGCGCATCGACTGGAGCAAAAAAGGCTGGGACGGGATGTCGGTCACCCACGTGGTCAACATCGCCGAGATGGAGTCGTCCGGGAGCCGTTCTTCGATTCTGAGCCGCGAGGCGTCGGCCGATGCGTCGGCGAGGTTGTCGGTCGGGCACGCACCGGGCGAATACGTGGTCCAGATGCACGTGGGGGGTGGCCTGCTGCACATGAAAGAGGGCGTGGTCGTGCCCGGTGAATTTGCCCAGTGGCGCACCGTCAAGACCTACGACAGCCGCAAAGACATGGCCATGGTGGCCCTGGGCGCCCTGCGCAACAGCATGGGGCAGGCACAGGACACCCTGGTGCGGGTCGAGAAAGAGGTGGACCTCAACGGCCCGGTCATGGCCCGCCTGGCCCTGCAAGGCATGGCCACGGTGAACCAGGCCATCGCCAGCCGTCTCCAGGCACGCTGACCCGCGCCGGCCCGCCCGGTGCTTACTGGGGGCGGTGCAGGGCGCAGAGCTTGTGGCCGTCCGGGTCGCGCACGTAGGCCAGGTACAGCGCGCCGGCCGCGGTCTCGCGCAGGCCGGGGGGCGCTTCGATGGACGTGCCGCCGTGGGCCACGGCCACGTCGTGGAAGCGCTGGACCTGTTCGGGCGAGACGCAGCGGAAGCCAATGGTGGCCCCGTTCGCGCAAGAGGCGGCTTCGCCGTTGATGGGTTGCGACACACCGAAGCTGCTGCCGTCGTGCCGGTAGAACAGGCGCAGGTGGCCGGTGGAGGCCGCGTTGCGCAAGGCCGGGCCGGCGCCCAGCACGCCCAGCACGGCGTCGTAGAAGCGTTGCGAGCGGTCGATGTCGTTGGTGCCGACCATCACGTGACTGAACATGGGGTGTCTCCTGAAGGGGGTAAAAGACCGGCCAGCCGTGGGCTGGCTGCCGCCCACGATTCTGCCCTGCCGCGCGGCCTGTGTCTGGCACCGGTTTGACAGGGTCTGCACTCATGGACAATAAGGCATGAGCTCCGATTTGCTGACCCCGCCCGACCTTCCGTCCGCCGCGCCGGCGGGCGACCCCGACAGCCTCGCCGCCTACGCCCAGCGCGCCTACCTGGAATACGCCCTCAGCGTGGTCAAAGGCCGCGCCCTGCCCGACGTCTGCGACGGCCAGAAGCCGGTGCAACGGCGCATTCTGTACGCCATGCAGCGCATGGGCCTGGGCTACAGCGGCCCCAACAGCAACACCCCGGCCAAGCCGGTGAAAAGCGCCCGTGTGGTGGGCGACGTGCTGGGCCGCTACCACCCCCACGGCGACAGCGCCGCCTACGAGGCCCTGGTGCGCATGGCCCAAGACTTCGCGCTGCGCTACCCGCTGATCGACGGCCAGGGCAACTTCGGCAGCCGCGACGGCGACGGCGCCGCCGCCATGCGCTACACCGAGGCGCGGCTGACCAAAATTTCCACCCTGCTGCTGGACGAAATCGACCAGGGCACGGTGGACTTTGTGCCCAACTACGACGGCAGCACCGAAGAGCCGCGCCAGTTGCCGGCGCGCCTGCCTTTTGCGCTGCTGAACGGCGCCAGCGGCATCGCGGTGGGCATGGCCACCGAAATGCCCAGCCACAACCTGCGCGAGGTGGCCGACGCCTGCGTGGCCCTGGTCAAAAACCCGGCCCTGGGCGACGCCGAGCTGTTCGAGCGGATTCCCGGCCCCGATTACCCCGGCGGCGGCCAGATCATCAGCCCCGCCAGCGAGGTGCAAGCCGCCTACCGCAGCGGCCGCGGCAGCCTGAAAGTACGCGCGCGCTGGAAGATCGAGGACCTGGCGCGCGGCCAGTGGCAGTTGGTGGTGACCGAGCTGCCCCCCAGCGTCAGCAGTCAGAAGGTGCTGGAGGAGATCGAGGAGCTGACCAACCCCAAGGTCAAAACCGGCAAGAAGGCGCTGACGCAGGAGCAGACCCAGCTCAAAGCCAGCCTGCTGGCGGTGCTGGACGGCGTGCGCGACGAGTCCAGCAAGGACGCGCCGGTGCGCCTGGTGTTCGAGCCGAAAAGCAGCCGCATCGAACAGCAGGAGTTGATCACCGCGCTGTTGGCGCACACCAGCCTGGAAACCTCGGCGCCCATCAACCTGACGATGGTGGGCCTGGACGGCAAGCCGGTGCAAAAGACCCTGCGCCAGATGCTGACCGAGTGGATCGAATTCCGCCAGGGCACCATCACCCGCCGTTCGCAACACCGCCTGAACAAGGTGCTGGACCGCATCCACATCCTGGAAGGGCGGCAGTTGGTGCTGCTCAACATCGACGAGGTGATCGCCATCATCCGCGCCAGCGACGAGCCCAAGGCCGCGCTGATGGCGCGCTTCGCCTTGAGCGAGCGCCAGGCCGAGGACATCTTGGAGATCCGCCTGCGCCAGTTGGCGCGGCTGGAAGCGATCAAGATCGAGCAGGAATTGAAGGAACTGCGCGAGGAACAGGGCAAGCTGGAAGACATCCTGGCCAACCCGGCCAGCCTGCGCCGGCTGATGGTCAAGGAAATCGAGGCCGACGCCAAGGCCTTTGGTGACGAGCGCCGCACACTGATCCAGGCCGAGAAGAAGGCCGTGGCCGAGATCAAGGTGGTGGACGAGCCGGTGACGGTGGTGGTGTCGGCCAAGGGCTGGGTGCGCGCCCGCACCGGCCACGGGCACGATGCCGGGGGGTTCGCTTTCAAGGCCGGGGACGGTCTGTACGGCACGTTTGAGTGCCGCACAGTGGACACGTTGATCGTGTTCGGCAACAACGGCCGCGTCTACAGCGTGCCGGTGGCCAGCCTGCCCGGGGCGCGCGGCGACGGCCAGCCCATCACGACCCTGATCGACCTGGAAGCGGGCACGCAGCCGGTGCATTTCTTTGCCGGGCCGGCGGGCGCCACCTTGCTGCTGAGCGGCTCGGGCGGTTACGGCTTTTTGGCCACGGTGGACGACCTGGTGAGCCGCCAGAAGGCCGGCAAAGCGTTTGTGGCGCTGAACGCCGGCGAAACCCTGTGCGCCCCGGCGCTGGCCAGCGGCGGCCTGGTGCTGCGCCTGGCCGCACCCGACGGTGCGGTGGTGGCCCCGCCTGCTGCACCTGAAGGCGGTGAAGCACAGTCGGCGCTGGCCCCGGCCACGCACGTGTGCTGCGTGTCCACGGGCGGGCGCATCCTGACCTTTGAATTGAGCGAGCTGAAGCGTCAGCCCAAGGGCGGCCGTGGCCTGATGCTGATGGGTTTGGACGGCCCCGATACCCTGGCCGGTGCGGTGGCCTACACCCGCAGCGTGCGCATCGACGGGGTGGGGCGCGGTGGCAAACTGCGCGAAGAAACGCTGGAAATCCGCAGCCTGAACAACGCCCGCGCCGCCCGAGGGCGCAAGGGCAAGGACGCGAGCTTCGGCTTCAAGCCGGGCCGGGTCTGGCGCTGGGTGTGAGCGTGTGCAACAGGCCCCGCACCTGGGCCGAACGAAGGGGATGACGATGTTCCGACGGAGCGTGTGGGCGTGTGCGGTGTGGGCCCTGTGTGCGCTGGGCCACGGCGCGGCGGCGCAAGGAACGCCAGGGGTGCCGATGGTGGACACCCACAACCACTTCCAGGCCGGCAAAGACCGCAATTTTGTCGCGGGCCTGAAAGCCGCGTTGCGCGAGATGGACCGGGTCGGTATCGCCCGCATGTTGCTGATGCCACCGCCTTTGCCCCAGGAGCAGGGGCCGATGTACCACGACATCGAGGACCTGCAGTTCGCGCTGAAAGACGCTCCGGGCCGGGTCGCCTTGCTCGTGGGCAGCTCCCTGAATGTGATGATCCACAGCGTCGCGCCGCAAGACGTGACCGAGGCGGTGAAAGCCCGTTTTGCGGCCAGGGTGAAGGCCATCCTCGACCAAGGTGCGGTGGGCTTGGGCGAAATCGCCATCCACCACGTGTCCATTCCCGCCATGGGGTCGCAGCACGCCTACGAGTTCGTCCCGGCCGACCACCCGCTGATGTTGCTGATGGCCGATCTGGCGGCAGAGCGCGGCGTGCCGATCGACCTGCACATGGACCTGGTGCCCGAGGACATGCCCCTGCCCGCGGCGTTGCGGCCCAATCCGCTCAACCCAGACACCTTGCCCGCCAACGCCGAGGCTTTCAAGCGATTGTTGCGGCACAACCCGAAAACGCGTTTCGTGTGGTCTCACGTGGGGTTCGAGCCCTTGTTGACGCGCCAGCCTCAGCGCGTGCGCGAGTGGCTGAAGGCGTTTCCCAACCTGTACATGAGTTTCCGCCTGAACCGCGGCCACGCCCACCCGGCCGCCGCCCTGGGGCCGGATGGCCAGCTCAAACCGGCGTGGATGGCGCTGGTGACGGAGTTTGCCGACCGTTTCCTGCTGGGCAGCGACTCGTTCTACGACCGCGACGGCGTGGCACGGGGTGGGTTGGAGCCCGGCTCCAACCAGGGGCTGCGCGCCTTGCGCAACTTCATCGATGCGCTGCCACTGCCGGTGGCCCAGGCCGTGGCGCACGGCAACGCGATCCGGTTGTACCAACTGCCCCCGCTGACGGTCCCTTGATGGGCGTGCTGGGCCCCAGGCTGGGGCCCAGCGTGCGCGTCACCAGTTCGATTCGCGCTCTGGCGTGGCGCGGATGCGGTGCAGCGACAGGTCGGCGCCTTCATACTCTTCTTCCTGGCTCAGGCGCAGACCGACGGTGGCTTTGAGCAAGCCGTACACCGCAAAGCCGCAGGCCAGGGCCCAGGCCACGCCCAGGCCCGTACCCAGCAACTGGGCACCGAAACTGACGCCACCCAGGCCGCCCAGCGCCTGCTGGCCGAAAATGCCGGCCGCGATGCCGCCCCAGGCGCCGCACAGGCCGTGCAGCGGCCACACGCCCAGCACGTCGTCGATCTTCCATTTGGTCTGGGTCAGGGTGAACAGGGTCACGAACAGTGCGCCCGCCACCGCACCCACCACCAGCGCGCCCAAGGGGTGCATCAGGTCGGAGCCGGCGCACACCGCCACCAGCCCGGCCAGTGGGCCGTTGTGCACGAAGCCGGGGTCGTTCTTGCCCGCCACCACGGCGGCCAGCGTGCCGCCGACCATGGCCATCAGCGAGTTCACCGCGACCAGGCCCGAGATCTTGTCCACGGTCTGCGCGCTCATCACGTTGAAGCCGAACCAGCCGACGATCAGGATCCACGAGCCCAATGCCAGGAAGGGGATGTTGGAGGGCGGGTGGCCGCTGACCGCGCCGTCCTTGCGGTAGCGGTTGGAGCGGGCGCCCAGCAGCACCACCCCCCCCAGGGCCAGCCAGCCGCCCACGGCGTGCACCACCACCGAGCCGGCGAAGTCGTGGAAGGCGGCGCCGGTGAGGGACTGGATCCAGTCCTGCACACCGAAGTGGCCGTTCCAGACGATGCCCTCGAAAAATGGGTAAACGAAACCGACGATGACCGCGGTGGCGATGAGCTGCGGCCAGAACTTGGAGCGCTCGGCGATGCCACCCGAGATGATGGCCGGGATGGCGGCGGCGAAGGTCAGCAGGAAGAAGAACTTGACCAGTTCGTAGCCGTTCTTGTGGGCCAGGGCCTCGGCGCCGGTAAAAAAGTGGGTGCCGTAGGCCACGCCGTAGCCGACAGCGAAGTACACCACGGTGGACACAGAGAAGTCCACCAGGATTTTGACCAGGGCGTTGACCTGGTTCTTCTGGCGGACCGTGCCCAGTTCCAGAAACGCGAAACCGGCGTGCATGGCCAAGACCATGATGCCGCCCAGAAGGATGAAAAGGGCGTTGACGCCCTGAGTTGGTGCTTCCATGCTTGTCTTTTGTGCGCGAGGTACTTTTTTGATGCATGCCCGGGTCGCGATACCCGGGGCACCAAAGACAAGCAGGAAGCGCGCCAATCTGATGCGTGATGCACCAAATGTGGCAGATCTTCTCCCGATGTCAGGCCAACTCGGCCATCAGCTCGATTTCCACGCAGGCGCCCAGGGGCAGTTGCGCCACGCCGAATGCACTGCGGGCGTGCGCACCGACCTGCGGGCCAAAGACCTGGCCCAACAGTTCGGAGCAGCCATTGGTGACCAGGTGCTGTTCGGTGTAGCTGCTGGTGGAGTTGACCAGGCTGAGCACCTTGACGATGCGCTTGACGCCGTTGAGGTCGGTGCCGGCCGCCACGCAGGCAGCGTGCAGCGTGCCCATCAGGTCCACGGCCACGGCGCGGGCGGCGGCCTGGGCCTCGGCGGTGGTCATGGTCAGGCCGACCTGGCCGACCCAGGGCTTGCCGTCCTGCTTGGCGATGTGGCCGCTGAGCAGCACCAGCTGGCCGGTTTGCACGAAGGGCACGTAGGCGGCGGCGGGCACGGCCACGGGGGGCAGTTCGATGTTCAGGGACTTGAGGGTGTCGTAAACGCTCACGCGGGTTCTCCAGAAAAGGGAGCGGCCCGATGGGGCCGCGGTCGACGCATTCTATGCAGTGGGCCAGGCGTGCGAAGCGGCATCCGCCGAATTCGTGCGCCGGCTGCAGCGGTGATGCCGCCGTCAGGCGTCGGCGGTCAGGGCGCTGAACTCGGCTTCCGGTGCCACGGTGACGGCCACCTTCAGCGCGTGGCTGCCGCCGCCCTGGATCACGCCGCGCAGCGGCGACACGTCGCCGAAGTCGCGCCCCAGGGCCAGCGTCACGTAGTCTTCGCCAGGGCGTTCCACCCCGCTGCGGTGGTTGGTGGGGTCGAAGTCGTGCCAGGCGCCGCCAAACGGCACCGACACCCAGGCGTGCGAGGCGTCGGCGCCGACCAGCCGGGGCTGGCCCGGGGGCGGCTGGGTCAGCAGGTAGCCGCTGACGTAGCGCGCCGGCAGGCCTAGGCTGCGCAGGCAGCCGATCATGATGTGCGCAAAGTCCTGGCACACGCCCTTGCGCTGGGCCAGCGCCTCCAGCACCGGGGTGTGCACGTCGGTGCTGGCGGTTTCGTAGGTGAAGTCTTCGTGGATGCGGGCCATCAGGGCCTGGCAGGCGTCCAGGAACGGCCGCTGCGGGCCGAACACGGGGCGGGCGTAGTCGGCCAGCTGTTCGTGCCGCGCAATGTAGGGCGAGGGGAAGACGTATTCGCTGGCCGGCTCGTACGGCGCGCCGGCGTGGTACTGCAGCCGTTCGCGCACGGCGGGCCATGGGTCGCTGTCGGGCAGGGGCTCGGGGGCGGTGGTCTCGACCACGCTGTCGGCGGTCACGTCCAGCGCGCCGTGCGGGCTTTGCAGCGCGAAAAAGGTGCGCCAGTTGCCGAAGGCGTCGGTGCGGTCTTCGCGTTGCACCGGGTCGGGGGCCACCGTGAGTTGGTGCGACAACACCCGCTGCCCGGGCAGTTCGCGCGGCCGCAGGTGGGCCATGTGCTGGGCCAGCACCACCTGGCTGTGGTAGTGGTAATGGGTGTGGTGGCGGACGTGCAGCAGCATGGCGTTCAGGTGACGATGCTGCGGTTGACCCGGTCGGCGTGGCTGAAGTAGGCGTGGCCCAGCCGGTCCGACAGCTCGTGCGCGGCCTGGCTGCAGGACTGCAGCAGTTCCAGCAGCCCCAGGTAGGTGGTTTGCTGGCTGGCCGGGCCGGCCAGGGCGCCGCTGAGCGCGATCAGGTCCCAGGCGCCGGGGTCGGGCAGGTGCTGCTGCAGGGCACTGGCGGGCTGGCCATTGGCCTCGGGCAGTTTGGCCACACGGCTGCGCAGGGTGGACAACACCCAGGCCAGGGAGCGTGGGTTGTCGCGATGCGTCACCAGCATGTCGAGCAGGGCCACCAGGTCGCGGCGCTGCTGGTAGTGGGCGTGGAAGGTGATGGTGCTGTCGAACAGCGCGAGCAGGGCCTCGTAGCCGCTGTCCTCGAAGGCGGCGCCGGTTTCCAGCGCCGTGGCCAGGGCGTGGGCCAGGGTGCTCAGGCGTTCGATGTGGCGGCCGATGCTGAGCATGCGCCAGCCGTCGTCGCGCATCATGCGGTCGGTCTGCGCACCGGTGATGCCGGCCAGCCATTCGCTGGCTTCTTCCAGCGCTTCCAGCGCCTCCTGGCTGGCGTAGTCGGCGTCGGCGCTCAGGCTTTGGTGCTGGGCGGCGAACTCGCTCTCCACCCGCTCGATCAGGTTGCGCTGTTCCTGCGACAGGCGTTCGCGCACGTTGCCGGCGGCCTGGCGCAGGCTGCGCAGGTTGTGGCCCACGCTGTGGGCGCCGGAGTCGGCCCCCAACTGGGCGATGAGGGAGCGCTCGAACACCCGCGGCGCCTGTTGGGCGTTGGGCACGTCGGCCAGCACCAAGCCGTTGTACTTGGCGCAGGCCGACAGCCAGGCCAGCAGTTCGGGCGAGCCCTGTTCCTCGCCCTGCAGGCAGCGCAGGGTGACGCGGGCCAGCCGCACCGCGTTGTCGGCGCGTTCGGTGTAGCGGCCCAGCCAGAACAGGTTTTCGGCGGAGCGGCTGGTGATGGGGCGCTTTTGCAGCGCCACGCTCAGGGTGCTGGGCGCGCAGTGCAGCAGGCTGGTGCGGTCGACCTCGCCGTGGGTCAGCACCCAGCAGTCGGCGCTGCTGCCGCCGCGCTGCATGGAGGCGATCTGCTGCCCGCGCGGCGCCAGGCGCACCATGCCACCGGGCAGCACCCGCCAGGACTGCGGCCCGTCGGCCAGCGCGAACACGCGCAGCATGGCCGGGCGCGGCGCGATGTCGCCGCCGCGCCAGGTCGGGTTTTGCGACAGCGGCAGGTAGGCCTGCAGGGTGTGCTCGTCGGGCTGGCGCACGATGCGGCCGGTGAGCTGGTCGATGCCCGAGGGCGTCAGGCTGGGGCCGATGACCGCTTCGCTGCCCGGGCGCGGGTAGGTGCTCTTGACCACCCCGTGTTTGAGCATGGGCAGCGCGCCTTGCAGGCTGGCGGCTTCGCCGCACCACCAGGTGGCCAGCGAGGGCAGGGCCAGCGGTTCGCCCAACAAATGCCGGCTGATGGCGGGCAGGAAGCCCAGCATGGCGCTGGATTCGAGCGGCGCCGAGCCCGGCGCGTTGGCCAGCAGCAGGTGGCCGGCGCGCACCGCCTGCATCAGCCCGGGCACGCCCAGGGCCGAGTCGGCACGCAGCTCCAGCGGGTCCAGCCACTGGTCGTCCAGCCGCTTGATCAGCACGTCCACCGGCTCCAGGCCCTGCAGGGTCTTGAGGAACAGGCGCTGGTCGCGCACCGTCAGGTCGCTGCCTTCAACCAGGTTCAGGCCCAGGTAGCGCGCCAGGTAGGCGTGCTCAAAATAGGTCTCGTTGTACGGCCCCGGGGTCAGCAGCGCGATCCTCGCCTGGCTGCCGTTGGGGGCCAGGCGGGTCAGCCCCTGCATCAGCGCCTTGTAGCTGGCGGCCAGCCGCTGCACCCGCATGTCGGCAAACGCCTTGGGGAACTGGCGCCCGATGGCGATGCGGTTTTCCAGCAGGTAGCCCAGCCCCGACGGCGCCTGGGTGCGGTGCGAGACCACCCACCAGCGCCCGTCCGGGCCGTGGGCCAGGTCGAAGGCGGCGATGTGCAGCCAGGTGTCGCCGGCGGGGCGCACGCCGTCCATGGCGCGCAGGTAGCCCGGGTGGCCCTGCACCAGGGCGGTGGGCAGCAGGGCTTTGCGCAACAGGTCACGCGGGCCGTAGATGTCGGCCATGATGGCGTTGAGCAGCCGCGTGCGCTGCAGCACCCCGGCTTCGATGCGGGCCCAATCTTCCGGGCTGACGATCATCGGGAACAGGTCCAGCGACCAGGGGCGTTGCTGGCTGTGCTCGTCGGCGTAGACGTTGTAGGTCACGCCGTTGTCGCGCAGTTGCTGGTCCAGGCTCTGCTGGCGGCGGTTGAGGTCGCCAAAGCCCTCGAAACCCAGGTGGTCGAAAAACTGCGACCAGTGCGGGGCCAGCCCACGGGCCGGGCCCTCGCCGGGGCGCAGTTCGTCGAAATGCCCGGCCGGCACCGACAGGGCGAGCGAAGCCGCCAGGGCGGCCGCGCTGGTGTCGTCGGTGGGCTGGGGGCTGGGGCGTTCGGTCACTGGGGTGGAGTATGCCGAAAACCCGTCCTCACTGCCTCAGGTCCAACGTGAAGGGGAACTCGCGGCTGGGTTGTGCCGGCTGCGCCAGCACCGTCCCCGGGGTGTGGCCCATCTGGAAGAAGCGCGCCAGGCGCCGGCTTTCGGCCTCGTAGGCGTTGACGGGGAAGGTGTCGTAGTTGCGCCCGCCCGGGTGCGCCACGTGGTACTGGCAGCCGCCCAGCGACCGTTTCATCCAGGTGTCCACGATGTCGAAGGTCAGCGGCGCGTGCACGCCGATGCTGGGGTGCAGCGACGACGGCGGGTTCCAGGCCTTGTAGCGCACGCTGGCCACATAGTCGCCCACGGTGCCGGTGTTGTGCAGCGGCAGGGTGCGGCCGTTGACGGTGATGAGGTAGCGGCTGTCGTTGTAGCCGCTGAC
>NZ_JAAQQT010000655.1:0-30503 GCF_011742065.1 Aquabacterium sp. A08 | reverse complement strand
CCCATCGTCACCCCCGCCGCCCACGCCCGCATCAGCGGCTACATCGCCGCCGGGCAGGCCGAAGGCGCGCAGCTGCTGGTGGACGGCCGCCAGTTCGACGCGGCGCAGACCGGCGAAGGCTGCGCGGGCGGCTTCTGGATGGGCGGCACGCTGTTCGACCACGTGACGCCCGAGATGAAGATCTACAAGGAAGAGATCTTCGGCCCGGTGCTGGCCTGTGTGCGCGTGCCCGACTTCGCCACCGCGGTGCAGCTCATCAACGATCACGAATTTGGCAACGGCACCGCCTGCTTCACCCGCGACGGCCACGTGGCGCGCGAGTTTGCGCGGCGCATCCAGGTGGGCATGGTCGGCATCAACGTGCCGATTCCGGTGCCCATGGCCTGGCACGGCTTTGGCGGCTGGAAGAAGAGCCTGTTTGGCGACATGCACGCCTACGGCGAAGAAGGCGTGCGCTTTTACACCAAGCAAAAAAGCGTGATGCAGCGCTGGCCCGAAAGCATTGGCAAGGGCGCCGAGTTCGTGATGCCGACGTCGAAATAAGCGACGCGCCACCGCCCACCCGACCGCCCCACCCGGGCGGCCCGCCGAGGAGACCCTCTTGGACCACACCTACGACTTCATCGTGGTGGGCGCTGGCACGGCCGGCTGCCTGCTGGCCAACCGCCTGAGCGCCGACCCGGCGCACCGCGTGCTGCTGCTGGAAGCCGGCCCGCCGGACGACTACCACTGGATCCACATTCCGGTGGGCTACCTGTACTGCATCGGCAACCCGCGCACCGACTGGCTGTTCCAGACCGAGCCCGACCCCGGCCTGAACGGGCGCCGGTTGCGCTACCCGCGCGGCAAGACGCTGGGCGGCTGCAGCAGCATCAACGGCATGATTTACATGCGCGGCCAGGCCCGCGACTACGACCAGTGGGCGCGCCTGACCGGCGACGACGCCTGGACCTGGGGCAACAGCCTGCCCGACTTCATGGCGCACGAGGACCATTACCGCCTGGACCCGAGCCAGGACGGCCAGAGCGACCCCGCCTTTGCCGCCCGCCACGGCAACGGCCACGTGGGCAGCACCGGCGAATGGCGGGTGGAAAAACAGCGCCTGCGCTGGGACGTGCTGGACGCCTTCGCCCAGGCGGCGCAGCAGGCCGGCATTCCCGCCAGCCCCGACTTCAACGGCGGCTGCAACGAGGGCGTGGGCTACTTCGAGGTGAACCAGAAAAGCGGCTGGCGCTGGAACGCGGCCAAAGCCTTTTTGCGCCCGGTGCGCCACCGCCCCAACCTGACGGTGTGGACCGGCGCCCAGGTGAAACGCCTGACGCTGGGCACCGGCAGCGACGGCCACCTGCGCTGCACCGGCGCCGAGGTGCTGAAGGACGGCCACCTGCACACCGTGCGCGCCGCGCGCGAGGTGGTGCTGAGCGCCGGCGCCATCGGCTCGCCACAGATTTTGCAGCTGTCGGGCATAGGCCCGGCCGGGCTGCTGCAGCGCCACGGCATTGCGGTGCAGGCCGACCTGCCCGGCGTGGGCGGCAACCTGCAGGACCACCTGCAGATCCGCGCGGTGTTCAAGGTGCAGGGGGTGAAAACGCTCAACACCCTGGCCAACAGCTGGTGGGGCAAGGCCAAGATTGGGCTGGAATACGCGCTCAAGCGCAGCGGGCCCATGAGCATGGCGCCCAGCCAGTTGGGCGCCTTCACCCGCAGTTCGCCCGACCAGCCCCACCCCAACCTGGAATACCACGTGCAGCCGCTGAGCCTGGACGCCTTTGGCGAGCCGCTGCACCCCTTCCCCGCCTTCACCGCCAGCGTCTGCAACCTCAACCCCAGCAGCCGCGGCACGGTGCAGATCCAAAGCGCGGACTTTGCCCAGGCGCCCGCCATCGCGCCCAACTACCTGTCCACCGACGAGGACCGCCGCATCGCCGCCGACAGCCTGCGGCTGACCCGGCGCATCGTGGCACAGCCGGCGCTGGCCCGCTACCGGCCCGAGGAATTCAAGCCCGGGCGGCAATACCAAAGCGACGAAGAGCTGGCGAAGCTGGCCGGCGACATCGCCACCACCATCTTCCACCCGGTGGGCACCACCGCCATGGGCCGCGACGGCGACCCGGCGGCCGTGCTCGACAGCCACCTGCGGGTGCGCGACGGGCGCGGCGGCCGCATCCGGGGCCTGCGCGTGGTGGACGCCGGCGCCATGCCCACCATCACCAGCGGCAACACCAACAGCCCCACGCTGATGATGGCGGAAAAGGCGGCACGGTGGGTGCTGGCGGGGCAGTGAGGCGGGCCTGAAGGCGGCGGCGTTGCGGTTTGGCATGAAAGCTGCACCGCACCTGAGGTGAACACCCCGGCCGCTGCCCCTCCCGCCACGCAACGCATCGTCAAAGTTCGGCGGGACTACAACAGCTGGGTGGCCAGCGAAACGCTGGAAGACTACGCCCTGCGTTACACCCCGCAGCGGTTCCGGCGCTGGTCCGAATGGCGGGTGGCCAACACCGCGTTCGGCGTGGCGTCCTTCCTCATTCTGGAGGCGGTGGGCGCGACGCTGCTGGTGCAGTACGGCTGGGTGAACGCGCTGTGGGCCATCCTGGCGGCCGGGGGGGTGATTTTTCTGGCAGGTTGCCCCATCAGCGTCTATGCCGCGCGCTATGGGGTGGACATGGACCTGCTGACCCGGGGCGCGGGGTTTGGCTACATCGGCTCCACCCTCACCTCGCTCATCTACGCGTCGTTCACCTTCATCTTCTTTGCGCTGGAGGCGGCGGTGATGGCCTATGCGCTGGAGCTGGCCATGGGCATTCCGCCCGCGTGGGGCTACTTTGTCTGCGCGGTGGTGGTGATTCCGCTGGTCACCCACGGGGTGTCGGTCATCAGCCGCTTCCAGGTGTGGACCCAGCCGCTGTGGCTGGTGATGATGGTGGTGCCTTATGTGGCGGTGATGTGGCTCGATCCGGGTGCGTTGTCGCGGGTGGTGCACTATGCCGGTGAATCCGGGGTGGGCGGCGCCTTCGATTGGCACTTGTTTGGTGCGGCCTTGACGGTGGGGCTGGCGCTGATCACCCAGATGGGCGAGCAGGCCGACTACCTGCGCTTCATGCCGCCCGAGCAAGCGGGACAGCGCGGGCGCTGGTGGCTGGGGGTGCTGGCGGGCGGGCCAGGCTGGGTGGTGCCGGGGGTGCTGAAGATGATCGGCGGCGCGCTGCTGGCCCACCTGGCCCTGCAGCACATGGTGCCGGCCGAGCGCGCGGTGGACCCAAACCAGATGTACCTCGCGGCTTACGAGTACCTGCTGCCCTACGGCTGGGCGGTGGCGGCCACCGCGCTGTTCGTGGTGGTGTCGCAGCTCAAGATCAACGTCACCAACGCCTACGCCGGTTCGCTGGCCTGGAGCAACTTTTTTTCGCGCCTCACGCACCACCACCCTGGGCGCGTGGTGTGGGTGGTGTTCAACACCGCCATCGCCTTCATGCTGATGGAGATGAACGTGTTCCAGGCGCTCGGCGACGTGCTGGGCCTGTACGCCAACGTCGCCATGGCGTGGATCATGGCGGTGGTGGCGGACCTCGTCATCAACAAGCCCATGGGCTGGTCGCCCCAGGGCATCGAATTCAAGCGCGCCCACCTGTACGACGTGAACCCGGTGGGCGTGGGCTCGATGGTGGCCGCGTCGGCGTTGGGCATCGTGGCCCACCTGGGCTTGTTGGGGCCGGGCTGGCAGGCGTTTTCGGCCATGGTGGCGATGGCGACGGCGTTTGTGGTTTCGCCCCTGCTGGCCTGGTGGACGCGAGGGCGCTATTACCTGGCCCGCAGCCCTGCCGTGGACGATGTGCCGACCGGTGACACACCCGACGCGGGGCGCCGTTGGACGCTGCAGCCGGTTGGTGCGGACCGCGGGCCCCTGCGGCTGCAACGTTGCGTGGTCTGCGAGTCCGAATACGAGGCGCCCGACATGGCGCACTGCCCGGCGTACCAGGGCTTCATCTGTTCGCTGTGCTGCACGCTGGACGCGCGCTGTGGCGACGCC
Source organism: Aquabacterium sp. A08 (assembly GCF_011742065.1). NCBI lineage: Bacteria > Pseudomonadati > Pseudomonadota > Betaproteobacteria > Burkholderiales > Sphaerotilaceae > Aquabacterium > Aquabacterium sp. A08. The sequence goes on along the minus strand of NZ_JAAQQT010000655.1, from coordinate 26,476 downwards.
TGCAAGCCCCACGCGCGCCTGTCGGCCCAATGGACGGCGGTGCTGCGCCGGCTCACGCCGCGGCGCTGGTGGCCGCAACTGGACGCCGGTCTGGCGCACTACCTGTTGCTGATGCTGGTGATGGCGCCGGTGCTGGCCGCAGTGCTGGGGCTGCTGTACCGCCAGGGATTGCAGAGCGCCCTGGCCGACGGTGCGGGCCTGGTCACCGCCTGGGGCGGCGACACGCCGGCCACCTTGCAGGCCTTGCTGCGCACCGGCTACCTGAAGGTGTATGCGGTGCTGCTGATGGTGTCGGCGGTGGTGGCCTGGTGGCTGGTGCTGGCGCACCGCAGCCGCGAGGTGGCGCAGGAAGAGTCGAACCGGCAAACCCGGCTGCTGATGCAGGAGATCGAATCGCACCAGCGGACCGACGAGCAGTTGCAGCGCGCCAAGCTCGTGGCCGACAAGGCCCGCGCGGCGGCCGACCAGGCCAACCAGGCCAAGACGCGCTACGTCAGCAACATCAGCCACGAACTGCGCACGCCGCTCAACAGCATCCTGGGGTACGCCCAACTGCTGCAGGAAGACGCGCAAATGCCCGCCCACCGGGCGCACGCCATCCGCGTCATCCTGCGTGGCGGGGAGCACCTGCTGTCACTCATCGAAGGCACGCTGGACCTGGCCCGCATCGAGGCGGGCAAGCTCGCACTGGATGTGAAACCGCTGGACCTGAAGGCCTTGCTGGAGGAGGTGGCCGGCATGTTCGAGCTGCAGGCCCAGGCCAAGGGCCTGCGCTTCGTGTTCCAGGCCCCAGCGCTGTGGCCCCAGGCGGTGCGGGCCGACGACAAGCGGCTGCGGCAGATCCTCATCAACCTGCTGGGCAACGCGGTGAAGTTCACCAGCCAGGGCGAGGTGCGCCTGAACGTGAGCTACGGGCGCGAGATGGCCGTGTTCGAGGTGGCCGACACCGGCCCGGGCATGACCGCGCAGGAGCTGGACAAGGTGTTTGAGCCGTTCGCGCGCGGTGCGGCCAGCGGTGCGGGCGGCATGGGCAGCGCCACCGGCGCCGGGTTGGGCCTGACGATCGCGCGCATGCTGACCAACCTGATGGGCGGCGAAATGACCGCCCACAGCCAGCCGGGGCAGGGCACCACCTTCCGGCTGCGCCTGTTCCTGCCCGAGGTACACGGAGAAGCGGGGGGGGCCACACCGGCCAGCGCCGTGGCGGTGAGTGGTTACGGCGGCCGGCGCCGCACCGTGCTGGTGGTGGACAACGAGGAGGCCGACCGCCACCTGCTGCTGAGCTGGCTGGAGCCGTTGGGTTTTGATGTGGTCCTGGCCACCCACGGCGAGGACGCGCTGCAGTGCCTGCGCGCCGGTGTGCGGCCCGACGCCCTCTTCATGGACCTGGCCATGCCCGGCATGGACGGCTGGGAAACGCTGGTGCGCATCCGGGCGCTGGCCCGCGCCGAAGGCTGGCCCGCCCTGCCGGCCTGGGCGGTGGTGTCGGCCAACGCGTTCGACAAGGGCCTGGGCAACCCGGTGGGCCTGCCGGCGGAAGACTTTTTCGTCAAACCGGTGCGCCGGGCGGAACTGCTGCGCTGGCTGGGGCAGCGGCTGCAACTGGACTGGCTGGCGGTGGCGCCCGACGCGGCGCCGGCCACCCGCGCGGCGGCGCCCGCGCCCCTGTGCCTGCCCCGCTGGGCGCCCACCGACCTGGCGGCGCTGTTGGAGTTGGCGCGGCTGGGCTACTACCGGGGCTTCATCCGCCGGTTGGACGCGCTCACCCCCGGGCCCGAAGCCGACCCCCTGCGCGCCCTGGCCCGCGGCTTCCGCTTCGATGCGATTGAACACCTGCTGCAAGAGGCGCTGGATGCGACCGAACCCCCTGGAGACTGACACCGCGCCGGTCGTGCTGATCGTCGACGACGTGCCCGACAACCTGGCCGTGCTGCACGACACGCTGGACGAAACCGGGCACACCGTGCTGGTGGCACTCAACGGCGAATCGGCCCTGTTGCGCGCCCGCCAGGCCCAGCCCGACGTGGTCCTGCTGGACGCCTTGATGCCGGGCATGGACGGCTTCGAGGTGGCGCGGCGGCTGAAGGCCGACCCGGCCACCGCGCACATCCCCATCATCTTCATGACCGGCCTGACCGAAACCGAACACCTGGTCCACGCCCTGGCCGCCGGCGGGGTGGACTACGTGACCAAGCCGGTGAAACCGCAGGAGGTGATTGCGCGCATGGGCGTGCATTTGCGCACCGCCCGGCAGGCCCAGCGCGGCGCGGTGGAGCAGCAGCAGGCCCGCAATGCGCTGGATGCCTTCGGCTACGCCACCATCACCGTGCGCGAACGCGACGGGCGGCTGATGTGGCAGACCCCGCTGGCGCGCGACCTGCTGCGCCGCTACTGCGGCACCGAAGCGCCGGAGACGCCACCAGAGGTGCTGCAATGGCTGCGCCGCCACCTGCCCGACCTGCAAGCCACCGACCGCCCGCCCACCGAACCCCCGCGCCTGACGCTGGACCACGGCCCGCGCCGCCTGACCTTTCGCCTGCACCTGGTGGTGGGCGACCCGACCGACGCCAGCCCCAACGGCGAGGGCGGCGACTGGCTGATTGTGATGCAGGAAACGTCCGACGCCAGCGTGCTGGAGGCACTGGTGCAGGCCTTTGGCCTGACCGCACGCGAGGCCGAGGTGCTGTACTGGGTGGCCAAAGGCAAGATCAACCGCGACATCGGCGACATCCTGGGCGCCAGCCCTGCCACGGTGAAAAAGCACCTGGAACGCATCCACGCCAAGCTGGGGGTAGAGACGCGCACCGCCGCAGCGGCCATGGCCATCAACCGGGTACCGGCGTTGCAGCCCAGGGGCGGTTGAGGCCGAGCCGGCGGCATACGCCACCTGGCGTACAGACGGCGCTCGGGGTAATCCCTAGCATGGAGTTGTCCGTCGAATCGGGCGACCCGCCGGGTCTGCCCACCCAGACGGCCCCACCCTTCATCACTTGCGGAGCCCTCACATGCAACGTCGTTTCACCCTCAAGGCCCTGTCTGCCGCTGCAGCCGTTTCCACCCTGGGTCTGGCTTCCTGGTCGGCCCACGCGGCCGACACCATCAAGGTTGGCATCCTGCACTCGCTGTCCGGCACCATGGCCATTTCCGAAACCGTGCTCAAGGACGTGGCCCTGATGGCCATCGACGAGATCAATGCCAAGGGCGGTGTGCTCGGCAAGAAGATCGAGCCCGTGGTGGTGGACCCGGCCTCCAACTGGCCGCTGTTCGCCGAAAAGGCCAAGCAACTGATCGACCAGGACAAGGTCGCCGCCGTGTTCGGCTGCTGGACCTCGGTGAGCCGCAAGTCGGTGCTGCCGGTGTTCGAGGAAAAGAACTCGCTGCTGTTTTACCCGGTGCAGTACGAGGGTGAAGAGCTGAGCAAGAACGTGTTCTACACCGGTGCCGCGCCCAACCAGCAGGCCATTCCCGCTGTGGAGTACCTGATGAGCAAGGACGGCGGCTCGGCCAAGCGCTTCGTGCTGCTGGGCACCGACTACGTGTACCCGCGCACCACCAACAAGATCCTGCGCGCCTTCCTCAAGAGCAAGGGCGTGGCCGATGCCGACATCATGGAGGAATACACCCCCTTCGGCCACAGCGACTACCAGTCCATCATCGCCAAGATCAAGAAGTTCTCGGCCGAGGGCAAGAAGACCGCCGTGGTCTCGACCATCAACGGCGACTCCAATGTGCCGTTCTACAAGGAGCTGGGCAACCAAGGCCTGAAGGCAACCGACGTGCCGGTGGTGGCCTTCAGCGTGGGTGAAGAAGAACTGCGCGGCGTCGACACCAAGCCGCTGGTGGGCCACCTGGCTGCGTGGAACTACTTCATGAGCATCAAGAGCCCGGCCAACACCGCGTTCGTGAAAAAGTGGAGCGACTACGCCAAGGCCAAGAACATCCCCGGCCACAAGGACAAGCCGCTGACCAACGACCCGATGGAGGCCACCTACATCGGCATCCACATGTGGAAGCAGGCGGTGGAAAAGGCCAAGTCCACCGACACCGATAAGGTGATTGCGGCCATGGCTGGCCAGACCTTCCAGGCCCCGGGCGGCTTCGTGTCCACCATGGACAAGGAAAACCACCACCTGCACAAGCCGGTGTTCATCGGCGAGATCAAGGCCGATGGCCAGTTCAACGTGGTGTGGAAGACCAAGGGCCCGGTGGTGGCCGACCCGTGGAGCGACTACATCGCCGAGAACAAGGGCAAGAAGAACGTGCCCGAGAAGAAGTGATGGACTGAGGCAGCCCCGTGCGGTGACACACCGCACAGGCGCCTGCCCGCCACCCTTCCCGGTGGCGGGCCCCCCCGAATTCCCTGAAAGACGGACCATGCGTCTCCACCCCCATCCCCACCCCTGGCACCGAAGCTGGCACAAGGCCCTGTTGGCCCTGTGCCTGTCGGCGTCTGCGCTGGCGCACGCCCTAGAGCCGGCCGATGCCCTGGCACTGGCCGACGGCGACGGCGACACCCGTGTGGCCACCCTGCAAAAACTCGCCGCTTCCGACGATGCCCGCGCCCAGGCGCTGGTGCGCGCCCTGGCCGGCGAAGCTGTGCAGTTGCAGGGCGAGCGGGTACTGATCGTGGAGGGCGAGCAAGCCACCGACGCGGTCACCGGCGAAGCCGTGATCCTGACCGATGAGGCGGCCGAAGTGACCATCAACAACCGCTTGCGGGGGGCGCTGGAAACCGCTCTCGCCGGCATGGACCTGTTGGCGGGTGACCCGGCACGGCAGGCGGCGGCGGCGCGGCGCCTGCGTGCCAGCAGTTTCGACGACCCCGATCCGGCCGGACTGCCGTTGATCGAAAAAGCCCTGGCCGGCGACCTGGACCCGAAAGCACGCCAGGACCTGGAGCTGGCGCAGGCCGCCCTGTTGCTGTCCAGCGACGACGAGACCCAGCGCCTGCAGGCGGCCGCCAAATTGGGGGAGGCGCGTTCGCCCATCGTGCGCCCCCTGTTGCTGCAGCGCCTGGAGGCCGAACCCAGCGAGGCGGTGAAAACCGCGCTGAAGGCCTCGCTGGCGACGCTGGACCGCTCGCTGATGGTCAGCAACACGCTGGCCCAGATGTTCACCGGCATCAGCCTGGGTTCCATCCTGCTGCTGGCGGCACTCGGCCTGGCCATCACCTACGGCCTCATGGGCGTCATCAACATGGCGCACGGCGAGCTGATCATGATCGGCGCCTACGCCACCTGGCTGGTGCAGACCTTTTTTCGCCAGGCCCTGCCCGAGTGGTTCGACTGGTATCTGCTGGCGGCCCTGCCGGTGGCTTTCCTCACCTCGGCCCTGGTGGGCGCGGTGATGGAACGCAGCGTGATCCGCTTTTTATACGGACGCCCGCTGGAAACCTTGCTGGCCACCTGGGGCCTGAGCCTGGTGCTGATGCAGGGCGTGCGCAGCCTGTTCGGTGCGCAAAACGTGGGCGTGGAAAACCCGAGCTGGATGAGCGGCAGTATGACCCTGTTGGGCAACCTGACCCTGCCATGGAACCGAATCCTGATCGTGGGTTTTGCGCTGCTTGTGCTGGGCGGCGTGGCCTTGCTGATCGCCCGCACCCGGCTGGGGTTGTTCGTGCGCGGCGTCACGCAGAACCGCCCCATCGCCAGTTGCATGGGCGTGAACACCGCCCGCATCGACACCTACGCCTTCGCGCTGGGCTCGGGCATTGCCGGGCTGGCGGGCAGCGCGCTGAGCCAGATCGGCAACGTGGGGCCGGACCTGGGACAGAGCTACATCGTCGACTCCTTCATGGTGGTGGTGCTGGGTGGCGTGGGCCAGTTGGCGGGCACGGTGTACGCCGCGCTGGGCCTGGGCGTGCTGAACAAGTTCCTGGAGGGCTGGACCGGTGCGGTGCTGGCCAAGATCGCGGTGCTGGTGTTCATCATCGTCTTCATCCAGAAGCGACCCCAGGGGATATTTGCCCTCAAGGGCCGCCAGGCCTGAGCGGGAGGACCAATCATGAACACAACGACTGTGACAACCTCAGGTGCCTCCGCCGACCTGCTGCCGGCCAAAGGCCCACTGTTGACGCGCAGCGGCTGGGGCACGATTCTGGTGGCCCTGCTGGTGGTGTGCGCGGTGGCGCCGCTGCTCAACCTGGTGGTGCCGGCGGGCAGCGTCTTCCACCTGAGCGACTACATGCTCGGCTTGCTGGGCAAGATCATGTGCTACGCCATCTGCGCGCTGGCCATGGACCTGATCTGGGGCTACACCGGCATCCTTTCGCTCGGCCACGGCCTGTTCTTTGCCCTGGGAGGCTACGTGATGGGCATGTACCTGATGCGCCAGATCGGCCGCGACGGCAACTACCAGAGCGACCTGCCCGACTTCATGGTGTTCCTGGACTGGAAGGAATTGCCCTGGCACTGGGCACTGAGCGACAGCTTTGTGGCCACGCTGCTGCTGGTCGTGCTGGTGCCGGGCTTGGTGGCCTTCGTGTTTGGCTACTTCGCCTTCCGCTCGCGCATCAAGGGGGTGTACTTCTCCATCATCACCCAGGCGCTGACGTTCGCGGCGTTGCTGCTGTTCTTTCGCAACGAAACCGGCATGGGCGGCAACAACGGCTTCACCGATTTCAAGCGCATCCTGGGGCTGCCCATTGCCACGCAGGAAATGCGCATGACGCTGTTCATCATCACCGGCCTGACCCTGCTGGGCTTTTACCTGTTCGCGCGTTGGCTGGTGGGCAGCAAGTTCGGCCGGGTGCTGCAGGCGGTGCGCGATGCCGAAAGCCGCGTCATGTTCTGCGGCTACAACCCACTGCCTTACAAGCTCACCATTTGGACGATTTCGGCCGTGATGTGCGGCATCGCCGGTGCGCTGTACGTGCCCCAGGTCGGCATCATCAACCCCAGCGAAATGAGCACGGCCGCCAGCATCGAGATGGCGGTGTGGGCGGCGGTGGGCGGGCGCGCCACGCTGGTGGGACCCATCATCGGCGCCTTCCTGGTCAACGGCGCCAAAAGCTGGCTGACCGTGACCTTCCCCGAGGTCTGGTTGTATTTTCTGGGGGCGCTGTTCATTGCCGTGACCCTGTTCATGCCGCACGGGGTGGTGGGGCTGGTGCGCAAGCTGCGCACACGCAAAGGAGACTCGGCATGACGCCCGACCTGTTGGAAGCCGGCGCCCAGCGCTACGAAAAGATCGCCGCCGCGCACCAGGTGGGGGTCACCGAGTCCGGTGGACGCAGCGCCGCATTTGCCCGCCCGCTGGTGCGCGGCGAGGTGGACACCACCCACGGCCGCATCCTCTACCTGGAGGACGTGAACGTCAGCTTCGACGGCTTCAAGGCCATCAACGGCCTGAGCCTGGACATCGCCCCTGGCGAGCTGCGTTGCATCATCGGCCCCAACGGCGCCGGCAAGACGACGATGATGGACATCATCACCGGCAAAACGCGGCCCGACAGCGGCACCGTGTACTTCGGCTCCACCATCGACCTGCTGCGTTACAACGAGCCCGAAATCGCCGCCCTGGGCATCGGCCGCAAGTTCCAGAAGCCGACGGTGTTCGAGGAACTGAGCGTGTTCGAAAACCTGGAGCTGGCGTTGGCCACGCACAAGGGCGTCTGGCCCAGCTTGCGTTTTGCGCTCAACGGCGAACAGAAGGACCGCCTGGCCGAGGTGCTGCAGACCATCCACCTGAAAGACGCGGTGACCCGCCGCGCCGGTGACCTGAGCCACGGCCAGAAGCAGTGGCTGGAAATCGGCATGCTGCTGATGCAAGACCCCAAGCTGCTGCTGCTGGACGAACCCGTGGCCGGCATGACCGACGAGGAAACGGCCCGCACCGCCGAGCTGTTTTTGAGCCTGAAGGGCAAGCACAGCCTGATGGTGGTGGAGCACGACATGGGCTTCATCCGCACCATCAGCGAAAAAGTGACCGTGCTGTGCGACGGTTCGGTGCTGGCCGAAGGCACGCTGGACCAGGTGCAAGCCGACGAGCGGGTGATCGAGGTCTACCTCGGCCGGTAAGGAATGACGACATGCTGAAGATCGACCAACTGCACCAGTACTACGGTGGCTCGCACATCCTGCGTGGGGTGAGCTTGGAGGCCAAGGCCGGCGAAATCACCGTGGTGCTGGGACGCAACGGTGTGGGCAAGACCACGCTGCTCAAAAGCCTGATGGGGCTGGTGTCCGTGCGCTCGGGCAGCGTCACCTTTCAGGGCGAGAACATCACCAAAGCCACGCCCTACGAACGGGCGCGGGCCGGCATCGGCTATGTGCCGCAAGGGCGCGAGATTTTTGCCCGCCTGACGGTGCACGAAAACCTGCTGATGGGCCTGGCCACCCAACCCGCCCGCACCCCGATACCGCCGCAATTGTTCGAGCTGTTCCCGGTGCTGCAGCAGATGCTGGGCCGGCGCGGCGGCGACCTGTCGGGCGGGCAGCAGCAGCAACTGGCGATTGCCCGGGCGCTGGCGCCCAAGCCCAAGTTGCTGGTGCTGGACGAGCCGACCGAAGGCATCCAGCCCAACATCATCAAGGACATTGGCCGGGTGCTGAAAAAGCTGGCGAAAGAAGGGCTGAACGGCGAGCCGATGGCGATTGTGTTGGTGGAGCAGTACTACGACTTTGCCGAGGAACTGGCGGACCGCTACCTGGTGATGGAGCGCGGCGAGGTCATCGCCAGTGGGCCCGGTGCGGAAATGCCGGAAAAAGGCATCCGCCAGTTGGTGGCGATTTAAGCGCCGGCGCAGCCACGAGCGCAAACGGCTCTGGCGGGGACCCGCACCGCGACAGACCCCACACCCCCCGCCCCACCTGGCCAGCTCGGCCGGCATCGCAAAAAATTTGCTTAATTGCCATTATTTTGTTATAAATGTTTATTCGTTTGGCCATATAAATGCCAAATAATAATCATTTATTCACTTTTGGCACGAGGTCGATCGAATGCAACGGCTCAGAGAGCTGGGCTTGACGCCACCCCTGCTGTTGTTCATCGCAGCACTGCTGGCCACGCCCTGGGTGCTGTACGAGGTGGCGTTCTCACACGCCGAAAGTGAGGCCCGGCGCAACGCCCAGCAGTTCAGCCGCATCATGGCGACGGCCCGCTCCTACTACGCCACCAACGTGGCGGGTCGGGTGCTGGCCCACCACGGCGGCCCGGTGCGCCTGACGGAAAACTACCGCAACACCCCCGGCGGCATCCCCATTCCGGCGACCCTGTCCATCGAGCTGGGCGACCTGCTGCAACAAAACGCCCTGAACGACGGCTTCAGCACCGCCTTCCTGTCGGACCAGCCGTTTGCGTTCCGCCAGCGCCCGCCGCTGGACGACTTCCAGCGCGAGGCCCTGCAAGCGCTGCGCGCCGACACGACGCAACGCGAGTTCTGGCGGGTGGAACCGAACCCCCACGGCGGCAGCCGCGTGCGCCTGGCCATTCCCGTGCCCATGGAGGCCACCTGTGTGCAGTGCCACAACGGCCACCCCGACTCCCCCGTGCGCCACTGGAAAGTCGGCGACGTGCGCGGCATCCAGGACATCAGCGTCGGCGTGTCGCTCACCAAGCAAACCGGCGATTCCTGGCCCCTGGTCGCCTACCTGGTGTTTTTCGTGGGCTCGGCCGCGGCCGCGCTGCGCGAACACCACAAGGCCAACGCCCGGCTGCTGCAGGTCAACGAAGACATGCTGCTGTCGCGCAGCTACCTCGAAGACAGCGAGCACCAGCTCAAGCTCAAGGTCAACGAACTCAGCACCCTGACCACGGTCCTGCAGAAAGCCCCTTTTGGCATCACGATTGCCGACCCCCGGCAACCCGACATGCCGCTGATCTACGTCAACGAGGCCTTCCAGGCACAAACCGGCTACAGCGCCGACGAAGTGCTGGGGCGCAATTGCCGCTTTCTGCAAGGCCCCGACACGCACCCCGACAGCGTCGAGCAAATCCGCCAGGCGATCCGCCGGCAGGAGACCGCCGAAATCGAAATCCTGAACTACCACAAGTCGGGGGCCCCCTACTGGGTGCGGTTTCTGGTGTTCCCCAGCTACGACAGCGACGGCCGCTTGCTGCACTACATCGGCTGCCAGACCGATGTCACCGACCTCAGAAAGGCCGCCGAGGAGCGCGGCCTCATGGAAGCAGAGTTGCAGGAATCGCTCAAACTGGAGTCGCTGGGCCTGACCATCGCCGGCATCGCCCACGACCTGAACACCCCCATTGGGGTGGCGGTCACGGCCGCGTCGCTGGTGGACCAGCAGACCCGCAAGCTGCAGCAACTGCTGGACGTGGCCCCGCTGGACTGCGGCGCGGTGGCCAAGCTGACCGACTCCCTGGGCAAGTCGGCCCAGCTGATCGGCAACAACCTGCACAAGGCGGCCACCCTGGTGCGCAGCTTCAAGCAGACCACCGCCGATGCCTCGCGCAACGAATGGCGGGTGCTGCCGCTCAAGCCCTTCCTGGAAAGCCTGTTGCTGGCCGTCTCGCCGCTGGTGAAACGGGCCCAGTGCGTGGTGGACCTGCAATGCCCCGAAGGCCTGGCGCTGTACACCGAACCCGGCTCGCTGATGCAGGTGGTCACCAACCTGGTGGTCAACGCCACCCTGCACGCTTTCGAGGGCCGCGACCAGCGGCTGATCCGCCTGACCGTGAGCGCCGACGACAGTTGGGTCCACCTCGAGGTCAGCGACAACGGCAACGGCATGAGCGAAGACGCGCTGGCCAAGGTGTTCACCCCGTTTTTCACCACCCGCCGTCAGAGCGGGGGCTCGGGCCTGGGACTGTTTTCGTCGCGGCGCGCGGTGGAGGCGGTGTTGGGCGGGCGCATCGCCGTCGCCAGCGGCGCCGGCCAGGGCACCGCCTTCCGCATCCAGCTGCCGCGCACCCTGGCGGCCCCCGCCCGGCCCACCGCCTAACCCCCATCCCCGGAACCACACGCACCATGTCACCCCATGCCTGGACCCTGCTGCTGGTCGACGACGAGCCCAGCGTGCTCGAAGTCACCCAACTGGCGCTGGAAGATTTCGAGTTCAAAGGCAAGGGCCTGCGCATGCTCACCGCCACCAGCGCGGCCGAGGCACGGGCGGTCTTCGAGCGCGAGGGCGACATCGCCATGGCCTTGGTGGACGTGGTCATGGAAACCGAACACGCGGGGCTGGACCTGGTGCGCTACGTGCGCAACGAACTGGGCAACCAGGACACCCGCCTGGTCCTGCGCACCGGCAACCCCGGCGCGGCGCCGCCGCTGGAAATCATGCGCCACCTGGAGGTGGACGACTACAAGGAGAAGACCGAACTCACGGTGGAGCGGCTGCACATCACCGTGCTGACCGCGCTGCGGGCCTACCACAACATCAAGGCCAGCATGTCGAAAAGCCGGTTCGTGGCCAACATGAGCCACGAAATCCGCACGCCGCTCAACGCGATCATCGGCCTGTCCAGCCTGATGCTGCGCACCGAGCTCAACGCGCGCCAGCGCAACCACCTGGAAACCATCGAAAGCTCCGGCAAACACCTGCTGGGCGTGGTCAACGACATCCTCGACTTCAGCAAACTGGAGTCCGGCCGCGTCAAGCTGGAACGGCTGGACTTCGACCTGGAGGTGCTGCTCAACAACGTCATGTCCATGATCCTGTTCAAGGCCCAGGACAAGGGGCTGGAGCTGATCCTGGACGTGGAGCCCGACATCGAACGCCACCTGCGCGGCGACGCACAGCGGCTGTCGCAGGTGCTCATCAACTACCTGAACAACGCGGTCAAGTTCACCGAATCCGGGCACATCCAGATCCGCGCACGCCGGGTCGGCCCGCGCAACCCCACCTGGCAAAAACTGCGCTTCGAGGTGACGGACACCGGCATCGGACTGTCGGCGCAGGAGCAGAGCCGGCTGTTCCAGGAGTTTGAACAGGCCGACGCCAGCACCACGCGGCAATACGGCGGCACCGGCCTGGGCCTGGCGATTGCCCGCAACCTGGCCGAGCTGATGGGCGGCGAGGTGGGCGTGGACAGCCAGAAAGGCCACGGCTCCACCTTCTGGTTCACCGCCGTGCTGGAACACGCCTCCAACAGCCACGCGCGCAGCCTGGTGCCGGACGAACACCTCTGGGGCCAGCGGGTGCTGGTGGCCGACGACAACCACGCCACCCGCCAGTTGCTGGAACAAAAGCTGACGCGGATGCACTTTGCGGTGAGCACCGTGGCCAACGGCCAACAAGCGGTGCAAATGGTGCAGCAGGCCGACGCCGCGGGCAAGCCCTTCCGGCTGGTGTTCATGGACTGGCGCATGCCGGAGCTGGACGGCATCAACGGCGCGCGCGCCATCCGGACGCTCCAGTTGCAGCAAGCGGCGCCCTATGTGCTGTGCATCACCGGCGCGGGCCACGACAACCTCGAAGCCGAGGCGCGGCAGGACGACTTCGACGGCATCCTCATCAAACCCGTGACCACCGAGCAGCTGTTCGACGCCGTCATCGAACAGCTGGCCAAACCGGGCCAGGCCCTGGCCCACCGCGCCGAACCGCTGGCGGCCCGCCCCGACTGGGCGCCGGCCTGGACCGCCCAGCTCGCGGGCCGGCGGGTGTTGCTGGTGGACGACGACCGCCTGTACCGCCAGATCGGGGCCGAGCTGCTCAAACTCGCCGGCATGGCGTGCGACCTGGCTGCCCACGGCGCCGAGGCCCTGGAAAAACTGGCCCTGACCCCTTACGACCTGGTCTTGCTCGACATCCACATGCCGGTCATGGACGGCCACGCCACCGCCCAACAGATCCGGCTCAACCCCTTGTACGGCAACCTGCCGGTGATCGCCATGACCGCGGGCGTGTTCCCCCAAGGGGACACCTCCTGGCTCAGCAGCGGTTTCAACGACCTGATCCACAAACCCATCGTCCCCGAAAAGCTGTACGTCAAGCTGCAGCAATGGCTGCCCGCGCCCGGCACGCCCGAGGGCGACCCAGCCGCCCTGGCATGGGACACCCCGCTGGACGAGGACCTGGCGGCGGTGCTGGTGCGCATGGGGGGCTTGCTGGAACTGGGCGACGCCGACGCGCTGGACCTGCTCAACCACCACGGCGAGCGCTTGCGCCGGGCCCTGGGCTCGGCTTTTTCGGCATTCCGCACGGCCGCCGAGGCCTACGAATTCGAGCGCGCCCACCAGCTGCTGCGCGAGGCCCTGGCCCGGCGCCAGGCTCGGGGTTAGTCCCTATGCCCAAACACGGTGCGTCTGCCTAAAATCATGGCACTCGCAGGCGCCGGCTCAACCCGGCACCGCACCGCGAGAGGACCGAGGAGACACCAACTCAAACAACAGACATCCAGCGTCCCCAGGGATGCCATGTACACCGCGCCGACCCCTGGGTCGGCGTTTTTTTGGGTCCGCGCGGTTCAGGCGCGCACGTCGAGCAGGCGGCCCAGGGTGTCGTCGGCGGTCTGCAGCACCCGCAGGTTGGCCTTGAAGGCGTAGGTGGCGGACTTTTGCGCCACCAGGTCCTGCGCCAGGTCGGCGCCGGGCTGCAGGGCCTTGTCCACCCGGGTGCTCACCCCGCCGGCCGGAGCGGCGCTGGCCTGCACCACGTCGCGGCGGTAGCCCTCGGTCTGGGCGTTGGCCACGTTGTTGGCGGCCGCGTTCAGGCGCAGCTGCGCCGATTGCAAGCCGCTGGAGGCAATGGAGGTCAGGCTGTTCATCGGGTCACTCGTTCGGGTCCGTTCAGTGTACGCGGCCGGCCCACGGCCTGTCAGCCGCGGCCGGACGGACGGCACGGGCCTCAGCGCCGGCGGGCGAGCAGCGCGTGCAGCACAATGGCGCCGAAGGTGGCGGTCCCGATGCCGCCCAGCGCAAAGTCGCCGAACTTCAGGGTGTAGTCACCCGTGCCCAGCACCAGGGTGATGGCGGCCACCAGCAGGTTTTTGTTGTCGGAAAAGTCCACCTTGTTGTCCACCCAGATCTTGGCGCCGGCGATGGCGATCAGGCCGAACACCACGATGGACACGCCGCCCATGACCGCCAGCGGAATGGCCTGGATGACGGCGCCGAACTTGGGGCTGAAGCCCAGCACGATGGCCATGCAGCCCGCCACCAGGAAGATGGCGGTGGAGTAGATCTTGGTCGCGGCCATGACGCCGATGTTCTCGGCGTAGGTGGTCACGCCGGTGCCGCCCGCGCTGCCGGCCACCATGGTGGCCAGGCCGTCGCCCATGAAGGCGCGGCCCATGTACACGTCCAGGTTCTGGCCGGTCATGGCCGTCACCGCCTTGATGTGGCCCAGATTTTCCGCCACCAGGATGATGGCGACCGGGGCGATCAGCAGCATGGCGTGGCCGCTGAACACCGGCGCGCTGAAGCTGGGCAGGCCGATCCAGGCCGCGTTGGCGATGCCGCTCAGGTCCAGCGGCTGGCCCAGGCCCAGGCCGTTGGTCAGCACCGCATAGACCACACTGGCCACGATCAGGCCCATCAGGATCAGCAGGCGCTGCACCATGCCGCGGGTGAACACCGCCACCAGCGCCACGCTCACAAAGGTCACGCCCTGCATCCAGGCGTCGAAGCCGGTGGGCGCCATGTTCTTGATCGGGATGTGCGCCAGGTTCAGGCCGATCACCGCCACCACCGAGCCGGTGACCACCGGCGGCATGAAGCGCTCGATCCAGCCGGTGCCCACCGCCTGCACGATGGCCCCGATGACGAAGTACAGCGCCCCGCAGGCGATGATGCCGCCCAGCGCCACCCCGATGTTCGCATTGGGCCCCGGCCCGGCGTAGCCGCTGGCCGCGATCACCACCCCAATGAAGGCGAAGCTGGAGCCCAGGTAGCTGGGCACCTTGCCGCCGGTGACCAGGAAGAACAACAGCGTGCCCAGGCCGCTCATCAAAATGGCGACGTTGGCGTCAAACCCCATGAGGATGGGCGCCAGCACCGTGGCGCCGAACATGGCGATGAGGTGCTGCACGCCCATGACGGCGGTTTGCGGCCAGGGCAGGCGCTCGCCCGGCCCAATGACGCCGCCGGCCTGCAGCGCCGCGTCGGATTTTTCTGTCCAGTGGAACATGGGGTTTTCCCCTCCTCGGTGGTTGATGGGTGGCGAGATTCTGCCCGTTTGCACCAGCCTGGGGCAAGTTTCGCGTCAGCCTTGACGCCAAGGCGATAGTGAACGCCCCCGCCGTGCGAATAATGGGGCCACCGGAGACACCCATGACCGCCCCAGCACACGCCCCCTACATTCCCCAGATCCGCCTGTACCAGGACTGGCTGCGCGAGCAGCGCGGCCTCGCCTTTGCCGACTACGACGCGCTGTGGCGCTGGTCCACCACCGACCTGCCCGGCTTCTGGCAAAGCATCTGGGACTATTTCCAGATGCAGTCGCCCACGCCGCACACCGCGGTGCTGGAGGGCGGGCCCATGCCGCACTTCCGCTGGTTCCCCGGGGCACACACCAACTACGCGCACCAGGTGCTGCGCCACGCCGCGCCGGCCCACGCCGCCGGGCAGCCCGCCATCGTCAGCGAGGACGAGCGCGGCCGCGTGCGCACCCTGAGCTGGCCCGAACTGCGCCGGCAGATCGCCTCGCTGGCGCTGGCGCTGCAAGACATGGGGGTGCAGCGCGGCGACCGCGTGGCCGCCTACCTGCCCAACGTGCCCGAAACGGCGGTGGCCTTCCTGGCCTGCGCCAGCATCGGCGCCGTCTGGAGCGTGTGCGCGCCCGACATGGGCACCGCCGCCGTGCTCGACCGCTTCCAGCAGATCGAGCCCACCGTGCTGATCGCCGCCGACGGCGTGCACTACGGCGGCAAGCCGCTGGACCGTTCCGCCACGGTGGGCGAATTGCGCACGGGCCTGCCCAGCGTGCGGCAGCTGGTGGTGCTGCGCACGCCTTACGCCGCCGAACGCGTGGCCGGCGCCGCCGACTTCGAGGCACTGACCGCCCGCGACAACGCCGCCACCGCCGCCTTCGAACCCGACTGGCTGCCTTTCGAGCACCCGCTGTGGGTGGTGTATTCCAGCGGCACCACCGGCCTGCCCAAACCCATCGTGCATGGGCACGGCGGCATCCTCATGACCATGCTGGCGGCCAAGATCCTGCACAACGACATCGGCCCCAGCTACGCCCCCAACAGCTTCGGCGAGCGCTTCCACTGGTACAGCTCCACCGGCTGGGTGATGTGGAACGCCCAGGTGGCCGGCCTGGCCGGCGGCACCACCATCGTCCTGTACGACGGCAACCCCGGCGGCAGCAAGGACCACCCCGACTGGCACGTGCTGTGGCGCTTCGCGGCGCGGCACCGGGTCACCTTCTTCGGCGCCGGCGCTGCCTACTACGCCAACTGCATGAAAGCCGGCGTGGACCTGCCGGCCCTGCAGGCCGAAGGCTTCGACCTGCGCCGCATCCGCGCCCTGGGCGTGACCGGCTCACCGCTGGCCGAAGACGTGCAACGCTGGGGCAGCGCCCAGTTCGACGCGCTGGGCACCACCATGGTGGGCCCCGCCGGGCCGTCCCAAGGGGCGAAGGCCCCCTCGGGGGGCAGCGAACCCCGTGGGCGTGGGGGCCCGATCTGGTGGTGCAACATCTCCGGCGGCACCGACTTCTGCGGCGCCTTCATCGGCGGCCACCGCGAACTGCCCCAGGTGCCGGGCCAGATGCAGTGCCGCCAGTTGGGCTGCGCGGTCGAGGCCTGGAGCGAAGACGGCCGCCCCCTCATCGGAGAGGTGGGCGAGCTGGTCTGCACCCAACCGATTCCGTCGATGCCGCTGTACTTCTGGAACGACGAGGGCAAACAACGCTACCTGTCGAGCTACTTCGACATGTACCCCGGCGTCTGGCGCCACGGCGACTGGCTCAAGATCGGGGCCGACGGCGGCTGCGTCATCTTCGGCCGCTCCGACGCGACCATCAACCGCCACGGCCTGCGCATGGGCACCAGCGAGATCTACGCCGCCGTCGAAGCCCTGCCCGAGGTGATGGACAGCCTGGTGGTGGACCTGGAATACCTGGGCCGCGACAGCTACATGCCGCTGTTCGTGGTGCTGCGCCCCGGCGTGGACTGGAACGACGCGGTGCGCGAGCGCATCGCCGGCGCCATCCGCAACGCGCTGTCGCCGCGCTTTGTGCCCGACGAGATCGTGCCGGTGGCCGAAATTCCGCGCACGCTCAGCGGCAAGAAGCAGGAGCTGCCGATCAAGAAGCTGCTGCTGGGCCAACCGCTGGACAAGGTGGTGAACCGCGACGCCATGGCCAACCCGGGCTGCCTGGGCTGGTACGTGGCCTTTGCCCAGCAGCACCTGGCGCACGCGGCGGCCCATCCCGCGGCACACCCCGCGGCCTGAACGCGCGGCTCAGGCCGGCGGCCACCAGGTCGGCCGCCCCAGGCCCGCGGAAGCCGGGGCGCGCCAGACCCAGCGCGCCGCGGCGGCCACGCTGTCGATCAGCGGCACCGGCACCCGCGGCTGCATGACTTCGGCCAGGCCCGCCAGCCCGGCCCCGCCGACGACGATGGCGTCCACCCGGTGGCGGTCCAGCACCCGGGCGCAGGCCGCCACCAGCAGGTCCTGCGCGGCCTGCGGGTCGGCGCGCAACTCGGCCCCGCTCAGGGCCACGGTCTCGATGGCCGCCACCCGGTCGCCCCCGGCCAGGGCCGGCAACAGACGCTGCAACATCGGCCGCCAGGCGTGCCCGCCGGTGACGATGCCGACCCGCCCGTGGACCGCGGCTTCGGCCACCGCCGCCTCGGCCAGCCCGGTCACCGGGCAGGCGGCGCGTTCGCGCAGGGCCAGCAGGCCCGGGTCGCCGAAGCAGGCGATCACGATGCCTGCGGGCGCCGGCCCGGCGGCGCTGGCGCGTTGCCACGCGTCCAGCGTGGCGTGGGCGGCCACGGCGTAGCTGGTTTCACAGGCGATGTAGGGCGCCCCGAAGCGGGCGGTCACGGCCTGCACCCGCACCCCCAGCGGGCCGGCCGCGACCAGGTGCTCGGCCACCGTGTCGGTGATGGCCGCGGTGGTGTTGGGGTTGATGAGCAGCAGCGTGCGCGTCATGACCGGCTCACAGGCCCAGCAACTCGGCCAGCTCGCCGCTGGGCGGCGCGTCGGTGGGAAACACCAGGCTGGCTTCGATGCGCTGCAGGTGCTCGCGCATCAGCCGCGTGGCCTCGGGCGCGATGCGCAGGCGGATGGCCTGCAGCAGGGCGCGGTGCTCGTCGCAACCGCAGGCCGCGGCGTGCTGACGAGGCGCCCCGCCGCTCGGCCCATAGGCCATGAGGATGAGCGAGGTGCGCGACACCAGCTCGCGCAAAATGCGCCCCAGCGTGGCCTGCCCCGACACCGCGGCGATGCGCAGGTGGAACTCGCCCGACAGGCGGATGGCGCGCTGCAGATCGCCCTGGGCACGGGCCGCCTCTTCGGCCTCGATCAGGCCGCGCAAACCGGCGATGTCGCCGTCGCTGGCGCGCACCAGAAACCGCTCCACCAGCGTGGGTTCGATCAGGCAACGCGCCTCGAACACCTCCTGCGCCTCCTGCGGCGTGGGCTCGGCGATCACGGCGCCGCGGTTCGGGATCAGCGTCACCAGGCGCTCGCTGGCCAGGCGCGCCAGCACCGGCCGGATGCGGGTGCGCGACACCCCGAACGCCGCCGCCAGCTTGTCTTCCACCAGCCGGGTGCCCGGCGGCAGGCGGTGGTCCAGCACCGCCGAGACGATGCGCTCGTGCATCTCGGCATCGGACAGGGCCACGGGCGCGCTGTCGACGTCGCTCATCGGGCGGCCCCCTTCTGGCGCTGGCGCAAGGCCCAGGTCGCCGCCATGGCCAGCCCCATGACCGCGAACGACACCACCGTGGTCAGCGTGCCCAGCGCGTAAATGGCCGGCGTGGTGACGGTGGTGGTCAGGCCCTGCAGTTCCAGCGGCAGCGTGTTGACGTCGCCAATGGCCTGCGAGGTGCGGGCGATTTCGTCCCAGCTGAGGGTGAAGCCAAACATGCCGACGCCGATGGCCGAGGGCGCGATCAGCGGCAGCACCACGTGGCGGAAGGTCTGCCAGGGCGTGGCGCCCAGGTCGCGCGCGGCCTCCTCGTAGGCCGGGTTGAAGCGGTTGAACACCGCGAACATGATGAGCAGGCCGAAGGGCAGCGTCCACGTCAGGTGCGCGCCCAGGGCCGAGGTGAACAGGCCCAGGCTGGTGTTGAAGGATTCCAGGTATTCGGTCATCTCCCAGTGCTCGAACACGCTGCGCAGGGCCGTATCGATGAGACGGAACTGCAGGCCGATGCCCAGCGACACCACGATGGACGGCATGATCAGGCTGGCCACGGTGACGTAGAACAGCGCGTTGCCGCCGCGCAGCCGCTTGCGGAAGGCCAGCGCCGCCAGCAGCGACAGCCCCACCGTCAGCACCATCACCGTCACGCCCAGCGCCAGCGAACGCTTGAAGGCCGCCCCAATGTCCACCACGCCCAGGCCCTCGGCCAGCTGGCGGTACCAGTGCAGCGACACGCCGCGCATCGGGAAGGTCAGGCCGCCCTCGGGGCCCTGGAAGCTCAGGGCAAAGATGGTCAGCATCGGGCCGTACAGGAACAGCACGAACAGGCCAAACACGGCGGCCAGCGGCCAGAAGCCGGGCGCACGGGGTTCGCGGAAACGGGCCATGTCACAGCTCCTTGCGGATGTCGACCACGCGGGTCAGGCCCCAGACGATCATCAGCACCGTCAGCAGCAGCACCACCGCGTTGGCCGCGGCCAGCGGGAACTGCAGGTACGAGGTCTGCACCTGGATCATCTTGCCGATGGAGGCGATCTGCTGCCCGCCCATCACGCCCACGGTGACGAAGTCGCCCATGACGATGGTGACGATGAAGATGGAGCCGATCAGGATGCCGGTGCGCGACAGCGGCACCACCACGTGCCACAGCGTCTGCCAAGGGCTGGCGCCGGCGTCCTTGGCGGCCTCCAGCAGCGAGCGGTCGATGCGCATCATGGAGTTGAAGATGGGCACGATCATGAACATGGTGTAGAGGTGGACAAAGGCCAGCAGCACCGAGAAGTTGGAAAACAGCAGCCAGTCCAGCGGGCCGTCGGTCAGGTGCAGGCCTTGCAGGCCCTGGTTCACCAGGCCGTTGCGGCCCAGCAGGGGCACCCACGAGATCATGCGGATGACGTTGGACGTCCAGAACGGCACGGTGCAGAGCACGAACAACAGGGTCTGCATGTCGGGCGAGCGCACGTGGAAGGCCAGGAAATAGGCCAGCGCGAAGCCCAGCACCAGGGTCACGGCCCAGGTCAGCAGGGTGAACTGCAGGGTGGACAGGTAGGTGGAGAGGGTGACGCAGAAGTCGCCGTGCTCGGTCAGGCGGCTGCAGCCCTCCCACATCGACACGTAGTTGCGCCAGGTGAAGGCGGGCAGCAGCTCGTAGTCGTTGAAGTCCCAGAAGCTGACCATGACGACCAGCCCCAGGGGGACGAGAAAGAACACCAGGAACACCGCCGAAAACGGCAGCGCCTGCCACCAGGGGTGCAGCCCGGTGTGGGCGCGTGGGGGTTTCGCGGCGGTGCTCATGCGGGCCTCAGACCGTCAGGCGGCGACGAACTCGTTCCACTTGCGCACCATGTACTCGTTCTCGTCCATGATGGCGTTCCAGCAGGCGATGCCGCCCATGCGCTGTTCGTAGCTGCCGCCGTCGCGCACCGCGCCCTTCTTGGCCAGCACGTCGCCGTTGGGGCTCTTGATGTCCTGGGTGGCGGCTTTGCCTTCCATCCAGTAGGCCCATTCGTAGGCCTCCATCTTGGCCTTGGCGGTGTCGAGCACGGCGCTGTAGTAGCCCTGGCGGTTCAGGTAGGCGCCGGCCCAGCCGTCGAGGAACCAGTTGATGAACTCGTAGGCCGCGTCCTGCTTCTTGCCCGACAGGGTCTTGGGCAGGCCAAAGCCGGCGGCCCAGGCGCGGTAGCCCTCTTTCAGCGGCTGGAAGGTGCAGTCGATGCCCTTGGTGCGCACCGCCGTCACGGCCGGGCTCCACATGGACTGGATCACCACCTCGCCCGAGGCCATCAGGTTCACGCTCTCGTTGAAGTCCTTCCACAACGAGCGGAACTGGCCGGCCTTCTTGGCTTCGATCAGTGTCTTGATGGTGAGGTCGATCTCCTTCTTGGTCATGTTGCCCTTGTCGGGGTACTTGTACAGGCCCATGGCCTCCACCACCATGGCCGCGTCCATGATGCCGATCGACGGGATGTTCAGGATCGCCGCCTTGCCCTTGAACTCGGGGTTCAGCAGTTCGGCCCACGAGGAGATGGGGCGCTTGATCAGGTCGGGGCGGATGCCCAGGGTGTCGGCGTTGTAGACGGTGGGGATCAGCGTCATGAACTGGGTCGGCGCGCTGGCGAACTTCTTGGCGCTGGGCGATTCGAGGTACATCACCTTCTTCGGCGCGGTGCCCTGGTCGCCCACCTTCTTGCCGGCGACTGCGCCCTGGGTGAACAGGGGGGTGATCTTGTCGGCGTGCTTGATGCGCTTGCTGTCGATGCCCAGCAGGTTGCCGCTGGGGATGATCTTTTTCAGCGAGAAGTACTCGGTGTCGATCAGGTCGAAGCTGTTGGGCGCGGTGATGGCGCGCTTGGTGACCTCGTCGGTGGTCACGGCCACGTACTGGATCTTGATGCCGGTGTCGGCCTCGAATTTTTCGGCGATGGCCTTGTCCTGGTTCACCGCGGTGCCGAGGTAGCGCAGCGTCACCTTTTCCTGCGCATGGATGGCCGGGAACATGCCGCTGGCCAAAATGGCGGCGGCGCCCTTGAGCAGTTGGCGGCGCTGGGGTTCGGCGCTCGGGGTGTCAACGGTGTTCGACATGGACAAAACTCCTGGTGGGATGAAAAAACCTGAAGCCGTCAGGCGGCGGTGGGGGAAAACGCTTGAACAACGCTTCAATGCGCGGCCAGGCGGTGCGCCTGTTCCGGCCGCCACGACACCCAGACCGGCTGGCCCGGTTGCACCGGCTGGCGCTGGAACTCGGCCTCGGACAGGCTGACCTGGATGCTGCGGGCCGCCCCGGTGCCTGCCCCGGCCTCGATGCCGAGCAGCACGTAGGTGCCCTGGTACTCGATGTCGCACACCTGGCCGTGGGCGTGCGGCTGGCCCGCGGTGGCATCGGCGCTCAGGTGCAACGCCAGCCGGTCGGCGCGCACGGCCACGCGGCCACCGGTGGCGGCGTCGTCGAACACGTTGTGCCCGCCCATGAAGCTGGCCACGAATTCGGTCGCCGGGGCGTTGAACACCTCGCGCGGGCTGGCCGCCTGTTCGATGCGGCCGTGGTTCATCACCACCATCTGGTCGGCCAGGGCCATGGCCTCTTCCTGCGAATGGGTGACGTGGACGAAGGTCAGCCCCAGTTCGCGCTGCCAGCTGCGCAGCTCGGCGCGCATCTGCACCCGCAGGAAGGGGTCCAGCGCCGACAGCGGCTCGTCCAGCAACAGCACCTGCGGCCGGGTGATGAGGGCGCGCGCCAGCGCCACGCGCTGCTGCTGCCCGCCCGACAGTTCACCCGGCTTGCGCTGCGCCAGGTGGCCCATGGCGACGCGCTCCAGCAGGTCCTGCGCCTGGGCGCGGCGCTCGGCCGTGCCCACGCCGCGCATCTTCAGGCTGAAGGCCACGTTGTCCAGCGCGCTCAGGTGCGGGAACAGGGCGTAGCTCTGGAACATCATGGCGGTGCCGCGCTCGGCCGCCGGCAGGTCGGTGATGTTGCGCCCGGCCAGCAACACGTCGCCGCTGCTGACGGTTTCGTGCCCGGCGATCATGCGCAGGGTGGAGCTTTTGCCGCAGCCCGACGGCCCCAGCAAGCAACAGTAGCTGCCGGCCGGAATGCGCAGGTCGATGCCATCGACCGCCACGGCGGCGTGGTCGTAGCGCTTGGTCAGCGCGATCAGTTCCAGCGAGGAAGAAGCGGGGGCGGTGGGGCTCATGCCCAGGGTGATGCAACCCCCGTGCCAGGTTTGTATGCAATCGAATCCACAGATTGCATACAAAATTCAGCGCAACGGTGCACAGTTTTGGGCGCGCTGCGCGGCCCTGGTGCGTTGCGCGCACCCGCCTGGGTGGCCGGTCGCGGGCCTCAGCCCTTGCGGCTGACCAGCACGATGCCCACCGCCACGCCCAGCAAGGCCAGCACCAGCTGCACGGTCAGGGGCTCGCCCAGCAGGCCGACCCCGAACAGCAGCGCGAACACCGGTGTGAGAAACACGAAGGTGGACATCTGCGTGGCCGGGTAGTGGCGCAGCAGCCACATCCAGGTCAGGTAGCTGGCGAAGGCGCCCACCGCGGTCTGCAGCGCGATGGAGCCCCAGGCCAGACCGGAATAGTCGAAACGCCAGGGTTCGCCCAGCGCCAGCGACAGCAGCGGCGCCACCGCCGCCGTCACCGCCACCTGGTAGAACAGGGTTTTTTCGGCGCTGGCCTGGGCCAGCCGGCTGGTGCGGATGACCAGCGTGGTCAGGCCCCACATCGCGCCCGCGGCCAGGGCGATGGCGTCGCCCATGAGCTGGGTGCGGGTGGAGTGGGCAAAGCCCTCGCTGAAGGCCACCGCCACCGACACAAACGCCAGCAGCAGGCCCACCCACTGCACCGCGCGCAGCCGTTCGCTGGGCACGAAGCGCGGCAGCAGCAGCGCCACCACAAACGGCGAGGTGTAGAGGAACACGGTCAGCCGCGAGGCGGTGGTGTACTGCAGCCCGAGGTAGATGCCGGCAAATTCGCCGGCGAACAGCAGCCCGGCCAGCAGGCCGGCGGCCAGGGTGCCGTCGCGCGCGAACAGCGGCACCCGGCGCCAGGCGCACCAGATCCCCAGCAGCGCGGTGGCGCCGGCAAAGCGCAGGCTGGCCTGCCACAGCGGCGGCACCTCGGCCACGGTGGTCTTGATCAGGATCTGCTGGAAGCCCCAGAAGGCGCAGCACACCAGCAGCAGGCCCACGGCCAGCCGGTCCAGGTGGGGCTTGCGCGCGGCGGGGCTCACAGCGGGTGTTCGGTGTAGAACTGGCCGCCGTGGTAGAGCAGCGGTGGCGTGTCGGTGCGGTGGCTGCAGCGCTCCACCTCGCCGACGAAGATGATGTGGTCACCCTCTTCGTAGCGGCTGCGGTTGAGGCACTCGAACACCGCCACCGCGCCGTCGAGCAGCGGCACGCCGGCGGCGCCCTCGGTGTAGGGCACGCCGTCCCAGCGGTCCACGCCCTTGCTGGCGAAGCGCAGCGCCAGCTCGCGCTGCTGCGCGCCCAGCACGTTGATGGCGTAGTGGGTGCCGGCCTGGAACGCCGGCATCGACGCCGACTGGCGCGACAGGCTCCACAGCACCAGCGGCGGGGCCAGCGAGACGGAGTTGAAGGAATTGGCGGTCAGGCCGACCAGGGCGCCGTCGGGCGAACGGGCGGTGACGATGGTCACCCCCGTGGCGAAACGGCCCAGGGCGGCGCGGAAACTCGCGGTCGTGGGAATCTGCATCCCCGCGATTGTGCCGGCTCTCAACGACCCGTGCTGGCGGGCAGCAACACCTCGACCCGGTCGCGGCCCAGGCGCTTGGCCTGGTACAGCGCGCGGTCGGCCAGCATCAGCAGGGTGTCGGCGCCCATGCCGGGCACCGGCACCTCCGACGCCACGCCGGCGCTCACCGTGACCACCCCGTGCGGGCTGACCACGTGCGGCAGCCCTTCGGCGCGCACCGCGTCCACCACCTGCTGGGCCAGGCGCAGGGCGCCGCCCAGGTCGGTGTCGGGCAGGATCATGCCGATTTCCTCGCCACCGTAGCGGCAGACCACGTCGCGCGGGCGCTGGCCCATGGACTCGATCAGGCCGGCCACGGTTTTCAGGCAGGCGTCGCCACGCTGGTGGCCGTAGCTGTCGTTGTACTGTTTGAAGTGGTCGATGTCGAACAGCACCAGGCTCAGCCCCTGGCGTTGGCGCAGGGCGTGGCGCCACTCGCGGTCCAACATGGCGTCGAAATGGCGGCGGTTGCCGATGTCGGTCAGCGCGTCCACGTGGGCCATGGCGTGCATGCGTTCGGCCTGCTGCTTGAGCAGGCGCTCGCGCGCCACCGCCGGGCTCACGTCGGTCACCTGCACCAGCACGTAGCGCTGGCCCACCTCCTGGGCCATGGCGTTGCCCATGGGCACGATCTGGATGGACTGCTTGAGCCGCACCGGCTCGGCCGCCGACAGCGACGGGTGGAACAGCGGCAGCGGCGACAGGTGCAGGGTCTCGGACAGCACCGCCGGAAAGCCGGTGCGCAGGGCCTCGGTCAGGGCACGTGCCAAGTGGCTGCCGGCCAGTTCGGGGAACACCGCCAGCAGCGGCTGGCCCTGCAGTTCGTCGGCGCTGCGGCGGGCGCGCCGCAGCAGCCAGGGGTTGGCAAACACCACCCGCTGCTGCGCGTCCAGCACCAGCAGGCCCGACTGCACGTTGCCCAGCACCCAATCGGCCCAGGGGCCCAGACAGGGGCGCGGGGCCGCGTGGGCGCAAGCCGTCATGCCCCGGCCTCCAGCCGGCGGATGAAGTCGGCCACCTTGGCCTCCAGCCGACCGCTGGACTGCATGTCCAGCAAAAAGGCCAGGTGGCCCACGATGCTGCGGGTGGCGATCTCGAAACGCACCTGCAGGCTCAGCAGCGGCTCGCTGACCGACTCGTTGGCCAGCAGCACGTCGGACAGCACGCCCAGCTCCACCTCGGGCAGGCTGCCGTCGAAAGCGATGCCCAGCGCGTCACCGACGCTGGCCACCACCGAGTTGAGCAGGATGTTGCCGATCTCGGCCAGCGCCTCCTGCTCCATCTCGCCCAGCTGTTCCAGCGGCAGCACGTCGCCGACCATGATCTGCACCAGCTGCAGGCTGTGCTCGGCCGGGAACATCAGCACCGCGTCGGTGACGATTTCGCCGTGGAAGCCTTGTCGCACCGCGCTGATGCGGCGGTCGCCGTCGGCCCCGAGCTGGCGCACCACCTCGGCCTTGGGCAGCAGCTGCACGCGCGGGATGCTCAGTTGCACCGCCTCGCCGGCCAGCTGGCTCAGGGCGTCGGCGGCCTGCCCCACCCCGAGGTTGAACAGCTCGGCCAGGGCGTCCAGCTCCAGTTCATTCAGGGTCATGGCCGCGCCGCGAAGTGCTCAACCACCTGCTGGATGGCCGCCTCGGTCACCGGTTTTTGCACGAACTTCACGCCCATGCCGGCGGCGCGCTCGCGGCTGCTTTCTTGGATGTTGGCCGTCAGCATGGCGATGCGGGCCTCGGGCAGCAGCGCGCGCAGCCGTTCGGCCGCCTCGAAACCGCTGATGCCGGGCATGTTCACGTCCATGGTCACGAAGTCGGGCCGCAGCTGCGGCGCCAGGGCCAGGGCCTCGTCGCCGGTGGTGGCTTCGAACACCTCCCAGTCGGGCCGCAAGCTGGCCACCTTGCCTTTGATGATCATGCGGGAGACGCGGCTGTCGTCCACCACCAACAATCGATTGCCCACGCGCTGCCTTTGTGTCTGTGCCGGTCCCTGCCCGT
>NZ_JAAQQT010000654.1:0-3104 GCF_011742065.1 Aquabacterium sp. A08 | reverse complement strand
CTGCCCACCGTGCTCAACGAGCAGGGCGAGAAGATGAGCAAGCGCAACGGCGCCAAGCCCGTGACGCAATACCGCGACGAAGGCTACCTGCCCGACGCGATGGTGAACTACCTGGCCCGCCTGGGTTGGAGCCACGGCGACGACGAGATCTTCAGTCGCGCGCAGTTCCTGCTGTGGTTCGACCTGGACCACCTGGGCCGCAGCGCCGCCCAGTTCGACGAGGCCAAGCTGCGCTGGGTCAACGCCCAGCACCTCAAGGCCATGGCCGACGACGCGCTGGCCCCGTTGGTGGCGGCGCAGCTCGCCAAGCGCGGTGTGCAGGTGGACGAGCGCCTGCCCGCCATTTGTGGCCTGTTCAAGGACCGTTGCGACACCGTGGTGGCGCTGGCCGATTGGGCGTTGGCGTTTTACGCCGAGGTGACCCCGCCCGCAGAGGTGCTCGCCCAGCATGTGACCGAGCCCGTCAAGCCCGCCCTGGCGCTGCTGGCTGCCAAACTGGCCACCGGCGACTGGAGCAAGGAGGCCGTGGCCGCCGCGCTGAAGCAGACGCTGACCGAGTGTGGCCTGAAAATGCCGCAGCTGGCCATGCCGCTGCGGGTGCTGGTCATGGGCACGCCGCAGACGCCGTCGGTGGACGCGGTGCTGGCCCTGCAGGGCCGCGAAAAAGTTTTGGCCGCGCTTCAAAAGGTCTGAAATCCGGTATAGAATTCAAGTCTTGCCAGCGCAGATGGCTTTGTGAAAACGAAGCAATCGGTGTGTGTTGCAGACCATGGGGGTATAGCTCAGCTGGGAGAGCGCTTGCATGGCATGCAAGAGGTCAGCGGTTCGATCCCGCTTACCTCCACCATACGGTCACAACACGGGGCATCGAGTTTTCTAGGTTTGACCCTATCGTCTAGAGGCCTAGGACATCACCCTTTCACGGTGAGTACCGGGGTTCGAATCCCCGTAGGGTCGCCACTTGGAGTGGTAGTTCAGTTGGTTAGAATACCGGCCTGTCACGCCGGGGGTCGCGGGTTCGAGTCCCGTCCACTCCGCCAACATTTTCTAGGTTTTGACCCTATCGTCTAGAGGCCTAGGACATCACCCTTTCACGGTGAGTACCGGGGTTCGAATCCCCGTAGGGTCGCCAAGTTTGTAGCCGCTTGGCTTGCTTCGGCAAGCGAAGGTTGCCTGCCAGGAGTGGTAGTTCAGTTGGTTAGAATACCGGCCTGTCACGCCGGGGGTCGCGGGTTCGAGTCCCGTCCACTCCGCCAGATTTTCGTGGGGGTATAGCTCAGCTGGGAGAGCGCTTGCATGGCATGCAAGAGGTCAGCGGTTCGATCCCGCTTACCTCCACCACGTTTCAAGGTCTGACCCTATCGTCTAGAGGCCTAGGACATCACCCTTTCACGGTGAGTACCGGGGTTCGAATCCCCGTAGGGTCGCCACCGCTTTGACCGCCAGGAGTGGTAGTTCAGTTGGTTAGAATACCGGCCTGTCACGCCGGGGGTCGCGGGTTCGAGCCCCGTCCACTCCGCCAACCCCATCAGCCGTTGCCAGTCGCAGACTCGCAGCGGTTTTTTGTTTTCTGGGCATCCACGTCGCTTGCGTGACCGCCGGCCCACCCGCCTGGGGCAGGCCTTGGCGTACAGTCCCGGCATGGATCAAGTCCCCCGCCACGTCTTGCCCGTGCTGGTGCTGGCACAGTTCGCCGGCACCTCGCTGTGGTTTGCCGTCAACGCCATCATGCCCGACCTGCAGGCCGAACTGGGCTGGCCCGACGCGGCCTTGGGGGCATTGACCTCCGCTTTGCAGTTCGGTTTCATCCTGGGCACGCTGGTGTTTGCGCTGGGCGCGGTGGCCGACCGTTACCCGGCGCGCCGGGTGTTCCTGTGGTGTTCCCTGGCCGGTGCGTTGTGCACCCTGGGGGCCTGGTGGTGGGTGCGCGACCTGCAGGCCCTGATGGCCTGGCGCTTTGCCACCGGGTTCTGCCTGGCCGGCATCTACCCGGTGGGCATGAAAATCGCTGCACAGTGGTACCGCCAGGGGCTGGGTGCGGCGCTGGGCCTGCTGATCGGTGCCCTGGTGCTGGGCTCGGCCAGCGCCCATGGCCTGCGCGCCTGGGGGCACGAACTGCCCTGGGACCGCCTGATGTGGGCCGTTTCGGCCCTGGCCGCCGGCGGTGGCCTGTTGTTGTACCTGGGCCTGGGGGAGCCGCCGGTGCGCCCCGGCGCGGCCGCGCCCCTGCGCTGGTCGGCGGTGGCCACCGTCTGGACCGACCGGCGGGTGCGCAGTTCGGTGCTCGGTTACTTCGGCCACATGTGGGAGCTGTACACCGTCTGGGTCATGGTGCCGCTGGTGCTGGCCACCCGCTTGCAAGGGGCGGCGGTGTCGCTGGCGGCCTTTGTGGTGCTGGGGGCCGGCGCCATCGGGTGCGTGGTGGGCGGGCTGTTGGTGCGGCGCTGTGGCGGGGCGCGGGTGGCCACCGCGCAACTGGCCGCCAGCGGCCTGTGCTGCCTGCTCACGCCCTGGGCCATGCAGGCGCCCGACGCGCTGTTTGGCCTGTGGCTGCTGGTCTGGGGCATCACCGTGTCCGGCGATTCGCCGCAGTTTTCGGCGCTGACCGCGCGCAACGCGCCACCGCAGGCGGTGGGCAGCGTGCTGACGCTGACCAACAGCCTCGGCTTTGCCATCTCCATCGGCAGCATCTTGCTGCACGTGGCTTGGGCGCAGCACACCCCGCTGGAGGCCGTGCTGCCGTGGCTGGCCGTGGGGCCGCTGCTGGGCCTGTGGGCGATGCGGCCGCTGCTGCGCGAGGAGCGGTTGGCCCGTTGACCGGCCTGCAGCCAGCACCGCCGCTTCGTGCGGCGTGGCGCCCCGCTTGGTACGGCGCTTGCATAGGGTGATCTGGGATAAACCGAGGAGAACTCATGGTTGGCAAATGGGGTTTGCGCGCACGGCTTTTGTTGGGGGTGGTGGGCATCGTGCTGGCGGGGTTTGCCGCCACGGTCTGGGTGGTGGCCGACCAGGCCGCCGCCACGCAGACCGAGGCCTCGCTGCGCTACACGCAGGAACTGGCCAACCGGCAGGCGGCCGACATGCGTTTGCGGCTCGAATCCGCC
>NZ_JAAQQT010000653.1:0-2796 GCF_011742065.1 Aquabacterium sp. A08 | reverse complement strand
CAAACAGCATGAGAGGTGGGAAACTGGGCGTGGCCGCGGCAGCCTTGATGGGCGCGGCGGCGTTCGCCCCGGCGGCGCAGGCGCAAACGTCGGCGGTCAACGTGTACGGCCTCATCGACATGAGCGTGGGTTCGTACAAGGCCCCGGGCGGCCAGCGCCAGACCCTGGCCGAGAGCGGCAAAATGACCACCAGCTTCCTGGGCTTTGGCGGCAGCGAAGACCTGGGCAACGGCCTGTCGGCCCAGTTCAAGCTGGAAACCTTTTTCCGCTCCGACGTCGGCCGTTCCGGCCGCTTCGACGGCGACGGCGAATTCACCCGCACCGCGTCGGTCGGGCTGGCGCACAAGCGCTATGGCGCCCTGCACCTGGGCCGCAACACCACGTCGCTGTTCGTCTCCACGCTGATGTTCAACGCCGTCGGCGACTCTTTCGGGTTCTCGCCGGCCATCCGGCAGTACTTCACCAGCGGCACCGTCACCGGTGACACCGGCTGGAACGACTCCATCGCCTACAGCAGCCCCACCGTGGGCGGCTTCCGCGCCAACCTGGCCTACGCCTTCAAGGAAGGCCAGGCCGCCACCGACGGCAACAACTGGAGCGTAGGCCTGGGCTACAGCCAGGGGCCACTGGCGCTGTCCTTCGTGGCGCAAGAGGTGAAAAAGGGCGCAGTCAACGACACCAAAACCCAGCAACTGGGCGGCGCTTACGACTTTGGCGTGGCCAAGGTGTTCGCCCAGTACGGCGAGGTGGAGAACCTGACCACCGGCAACGAATTCGACATCAGTGGCCTGGGCGTGCGCGTGCCCTTGGGCGCTGGCGCGGTGGTGGCCCAGTGGGGCCGGCTGGACGCCCAAACCGGCGCCGACCGCAGCAGCCTGACGCTGGGCTACCTGCACAACCTGTCCAAGCGCACCGAGGTGTACGCCATGGCCATGCAGGAAAAACAGGACGGCCTGAGCAACGGCAGCAGCGTCGCCGTTGGCCTGCGCCACCGGTTCTGATTCGGCGCTTTGGGCCATAAAAAAACCCAGCGCGGCTGCGCTGGGTTTTTGAACTTTCTGGTCCAGACGGCGAGCGCCCGAGGGCGCCCTACCGTGAAGATTAGAAGGTGTGGCTGATACCGATGTTGTAACCAGTGGACTTGCCGTTGGCCGAGTTGGTCGAAGTCGGGCCAGTCAGGGCGAGGTTCAAACCATTCTTGTTCTTCAGCTGTGCGACCGTGGCGTACATGGCGGTGCGTTTGGACAGGTCGTAGATGTAACCCACGGAGAACTTGGAAGCCTTGGGGTCGACAGCCAGAATGGCCGAATCGATTTTGGTCGAGGTGTAAGCAGCACGGACACGGCCCGGGCCCACAGGTGCCACAACACCCACTTCGAAGTTGGTCATCTTCAGGCTGGTGGCACCGCCAACGGGGTTGGCTTTCTCTTGGCCATAGCTCGACATTACTTTGGCTACGCCGAAATCGTAGGAGATACCGGCAACAGTCGATTTGTGATCCAAAGCAGTTGCAAGCACACCAGCATTGCCGAGCAACAAATTACGAGCACCAGTAATGGCTGCCGTGGTTGTCGGCGTGGCTTGCCCGCCGTCAGTTTTACTGAATGCAACTTCAGCCGACAGCGGACCCTGAACGTAGTTCACACGAACACCGGTGGATTGACCGCCGCTGCCAGTAGCTTGCTCGTCAAAAACGTACTGAACTTGACCCATGAAGCCAGCAATACGCGGCGTGGTGTATGTCAGGCTGTTGTTGTTGTAAGTACCGTTCTGCGAGCCAGTGGCAGCTGGGTCGGCATTGCCTTGGCCGGTGATTTGGTAAGCCAGCGAGCGGCCAGCAAAACCAAAGCTGTTACCAACGCCACCAGTACCAAAGGGAGAGTACAAAAAGCCAGTCCAGAAGGTGGTGGAGTATTCGCGACCAAGGCGCACTTCACCGAAGCCACCTTCGAGGCCAATCCAAGCCCCGCGGTCACCCAGAGTGGTCCCGCCAGGTGCATCGGCGTTAAAGCCGGTCTCAACTTGGAACTTGGCTTTCAGGCCGCCACCCAGGTCTTCAGTACCGCGGAAACCCAGGCGGTTGGTCGCCATGTTGCTGCTGGTCAGACCGGAGTTGTCGGTACTGCCTGCGCCAGAGTTGTTGACGCTGGTCACGCCAACGTCAACAACACCGTAAACGGTCACGGAAGACTGGGCCATCACGGCGCCGGTGGCGGCCAGGGCGGCCAGGGCAATCAGGGTCTTTTTCATGTTCAGTTATCTCCAGTTTGAGAGGAAAACCGGGCCAGCGTTGCCGTTCCGCGGTTGGCTTCGCTGTGGAAGCTGAGGTTGATTACAGCAGACCAAAACCGTGCGCCCCAGCCCCCAAGCGGTGCATGCAGGGAAAACCCCGGTGGTTTTTGTGGCGCGCCTGCAACAAAAACGGGGCGAAGTGATGTGGCTGAAAGCGCGTGTCACCGAACCGTCACGCCGGTTGTTTGCAATCGATAGGTCTCCCCGCACACCGTGGGGAGGGGTGGCGCCACCGGCGCCGCAATCCCTGACCAACCGAAAGCTTGCAATGAAAGCACATCTGATCGCACTGGCCGCCGTGGCCGCCTGCGGCGCCGCCGCCGCCCAATCCAACGTGTCGGTGTACGGCCGCCTGGACCTGTCGGTGGGCAGCGAAAAAGACAACATCGCCAACACCAGCAAGTCCGCCGTCTCCAGCGGCCTGCTGACCACCAGCCGCCTGGGCTTCCGTGGCACCGAAGACCTCGGTGGTGGCCTCAAAGCCATCTTCCAGATCGAAACCAC
>NZ_JAAQQT010000652.1:0-2771 GCF_011742065.1 Aquabacterium sp. A08 | reverse complement strand
CAAACAGCATGAGAGGTGGGAAACTGGGCGTGGCCGCGGCAGCCTTGATGGGCGCGGCGGCGTTCGCCCCGGCGGCGCAGGCGCAAACGTCGGCGGTCAACGTGTACGGCCTCATCGACATGAGCGTGGGTTCGTACAAGGCCCCGGGCGGCCAGCGCCAGACCCTGGCCGAGAGCGGCAAAATGACCACCAGCTTCCTGGGCTTTGGCGGCAGCGAAGACCTGGGCAACGGCCTGTCGGCCCAGTTCAAGCTGGAAACCTTTTTCCGCTCCGACGTCGGCCGTTCCGGCCGCTTCGACGGCGACGGCGAATTCACCCGCACCGCGTCGGTCGGGCTGGCGCACAAGCGCTATGGCGCCCTGCACCTGGGCCGCAACACCACGTCGCTGTTCGTCTCCACGCTGATGTTCAACGCCGTCGGCGACTCTTTCGGGTTCTCGCCGGCCATCCGGCAGTACTTCACCAGCGGCACCGTCACCGGTGACACCGGCTGGAACGACTCCATCGCCTACAGCAGCCCCACCGTGGGCGGCTTCCGCGCCAACCTGGCCTACGCCTTCAAGGAAGGCCAGGCCGCCACCGACGGCAACAACTGGAGCGTAGGCCTGGGCTACAGCCAGGGGCCACTGGCGCTGTCCTTCGTGGCGCAAGAGGTGAAAAAGGGCGCAGTCAACGACACCAAAACCCAGCAACTGGGCGGCGCTTACGACTTTGGCGTGGCCAAGGTGTTCGCCCAGTACGGCGAGGTGGAGAACCTGACCACCGGCAACGAATTCGACATCAGTGGCCTGGGCGTGCGCGTGCCCTTGGGCGCTGGCGCGGTGGTGGCCCAGTGGGGCCGGCTGGACGCCCAAACCGGCGCCGACCGCAGCAGCCTGACGCTGGGCTACCTGCACAACCTGTCCAAGCGCACCGAGGTGTACGCCATGGCCATGCAGGAAAAACAGGACGGCCTGAGCAACGGCAGCAGCGTCGCCGTGGGCCTGCGCCACCGGTTCTGAGCGGGGGGGTGGGTAATAAAAAAACCCAGCGCGGGTGCGCTGGGTTTTTAAACTTCTGTTCCACGCGGCGGGCGCCCGAGGGCGCCCCTGCCGTGGGGATTAGAAGGTGTGGCTGATACCGATGTTGTAACCGGTGGACTTGCCGTTGGTGCCGTTGGTCGAAGTGGGGCCGTTCAGCGCCAGGTTCAGGCCGTTCTTGTTTTTCATCTGAGCGACGGTTGCGTACAAGGCGGTGCGCTTGGACAGATCGTAGATATAGCCCACTGCGATCTTGGTGGCCTTCGGTGCCGGGTCGGTATCGCCAGTGATAGAGACCTTGGACGAGCCGTAAGCTGCGCGGATGCGGCCAGGGCCCATCGGAGCCACAACACCAATCTCGTAGCTGGAAACCTTGACCAGTTCCTGGCCAGTGGTCAGGCTCGCTTTTTCTTGACCGTAGTGGGCCATGACCTTGGCCACGCCGAAGTCGTAAGAAGCGCCTGCAACGGTGGATTTGTGATCCAGAGCTTGGGTGTTGGCCAAGCCGGCTTCAGTACGCAGGGTGGCAATCAAGCCCGTAGGAGAAAGCGCAGTGCCCAACGTACCGCCGTCGGTGTTGCTAAAGCCGATTTCGGCAGCCAGGGGGCCTTGGGTGTAGTTCACACGGATACCGGCGCTTTGACCGACGCTGTTGCCAGCAGCGGTTTGTTCGTCAAACGCGTACTGAACCTGGGCCATGAACCCGGCCATGCGCGGCGAAGTGTAGGTTGCCGAGTTGTTGTTCCAAATGGCATTGGATTGGCCCGTGAAACCATGAGCGACGTTACGGGAACCAAACTGCATGTAGTTGCCAACGCCGCCGGTGCCGAAGGCCGAGAACATGAAGGGTGCCCAGAAGGTGGTGCTGTACTCGCGGCCCAAACGGACTTCGCCGAAGCCACCTTCTAAGCCAACCCAAGCACCGCGATCACCCATCGTGGTTGTAGCAGGCGCGTCAGCAGCAAAGCCAGTCTCAATTTGGAATTTAGCCTTCAGGCCGCCACCCAGGTCTTCAGTGCCACGGAAGCCGAGGCGGTTCGTCGTCATGTTGCTGCTGGTCAAACCAGTGACGTCGGTGCTGCCCGCACCAGAGTTGTTCACGCTGGTGAAGCCTTGGTCGATCACACCGTAAATGGTCACGGAAGACTGGGCCATCACGGCGCCGGTGGCGGCCAGGGCGGCCAGGGCAATCAGGTGCTTTTTCATGTTCAGTTATCTCCAGTTTGAGAGGAAAACCGGGCCAGCGTTGCCGTTCCGCGGTTGGCTTCGCTGTGGAAGCTGAGGTTGATTACAGCAGACCAAAACCGTGCGCCCCAGCCCCCAAGCGGTGCATGCAGGGAAAACCCCGGTGGTTTTTGTGGCGCGCCTGCAACAAAAACGGGGCGAAGTGATGTGGCTGAAAGCGCGTGTCACCGAACCGTCACGCCGGTTGTTTGCAATCGATAGGTCTCCCCGCACACCGTGGGGAGGGGTGGCGCCACCGGCGCCGCAATCCCTGACCAACCGAAAGCTTGCAATGAAAGCACATCTGATCGCACTGGCCGCCGTGGCCGCCTGCGGCGCCGCCGCCGCCCAATCCAACGTGTCGGTGTACGGCCGCCTGGACCTGTCGGTGGGCAGCGAAAAAGACAACATCGCCAACACCAGCAAGTCCGCCGTCTCCAGCGGCCTGCTGACCACCAGCCGCCTGGGCTTCCGTGGCACCGAAGACCTCGGTGGTGGCCTCAAAGCCATCTTCCAGATCGAAACCAC
>NZ_JAAQQT010000651.1:0-26122 GCF_011742065.1 Aquabacterium sp. A08 | reverse complement strand
CAAGACGAACTCAAGACCCTGGTCGGCCAAGCCGCGCTGCAGTATGTGGTGCCCGGCGAGATCGTCGGCGTCGGCACCGGCTCCACCGTCAACAAGTTCATCGACGCGCTGGCCGGCATGAAGGACCAGATCCGCGGCGCCGTCTCCAGCTCGGTCGCCTCCACCGAGCGCCTGCAGGCGCTGGGCATCCCGGTGTTCGACGCCAACGAGGTCGAGCGCCTGTCGGTGTACGTGGACGGCGCCGACGAAATCGACCCCCAGGGTCACATGGTCAAGGGCGGTGGCGCGGCGCTGACGCGTGAGAAGATCGTCGCGGCCCTGTCGCAGCGTTTCGTCTGCATCGCCGACGAGAGCAAGTGGGTGCCGGTGCTGGGCGCTTTCCCGCTGCCGGTGGAGGTGATCCCGATGGCCGCGCAGCAGATCGCCCGCCGTTTTGCGACCCTGGGCGGCAGCGCCACCCTGCGCCTGAAGGACGGGGTGCCGCTGGTGACCGACAACGGCCAGCACATTCTGGATGTGAGCGGTTTGCAGATCGCCGACCCGCTGGCCTTCGAGAGCCAGGTCAACAACTGGCCCGGCGTGGTGACCGTGGGGGTGTTCGCCCACCAGAAGGCCCACGTTTGCCTGTTGGGCACCGCCAGCGGCGTGAAAACGTTTGAATTCGGCGGCGCCGCATGAGCGAACAGCCCGCCGCGCCGGCCCAGCCGCGCAATCCCCTGCATGGGGTGACGCTGGAGGCCATGGTCAACGCCCTGGTGGCGCACTACGGTTGGGCCGAATTGGGGCAACGCATTCCGGTGCGCTGTTTCACCCACGAGCCCAGCG
This sequence comes from Aquabacterium sp. A08, assembly GCF_011742065.1. NCBI lineage: Bacteria > Pseudomonadati > Pseudomonadota > Betaproteobacteria > Burkholderiales > Sphaerotilaceae > Aquabacterium > Aquabacterium sp. A08. The sequence continues at coordinate 25,297 of NZ_JAAQQT010000651.1, read as the reverse complement.
TGGCGTCCAGCCTGAAGTTCCTGCGCAAAACGCCCTGGGCGCGCGAGAAGGTGGAGGGGCTGTACCTTTACATGCGCCGCCAACAACGCTGACCGAGGCCGCACCTCACCAGCGCAGGTGGTACGAACCGATCAGGGCCCAGTCACTTTGGCCCGCACGATGGCCGGCATCGTACGCGTAGATGGCGTTCAGGCCCAAGGTTCCGCGGCGCAGACCTTGCCCGCCCCAAGGGCGTTGGTAGGCCATTTCCAGGTTGGTCTGCCTGCCGGAGGGGGTCAGGTTGACCGATTGGGTCTGACGCAGCACTTGACCGTCCAGGGTTCGTCCCACCGGCAGGTGGAATTGGGCTTGTGCCTGCTCCACGCGCAGGGGCTGGCTCAATGCCAGGCCAAAGTGCGTGCCTTCCTTGGGGTCTGACCACACCATGCCGGCACGCCACTGGCTGGTCCGGGCCTGGTCCATGCGCAGGTACCCGGTACGGCCTTGCACCTGCAGGCTGCCCAGTTCCGCTGCGCCAAACAGGCGCACGTTGGTGGACAGTTGGCGGTCGATTTCCAAGCTCATGGCCTGCGCCAGCGTGCGATCCAGCGCCAGAGCGCCTTGAGCGGTCTGACCCAGCAGCGCCCGGTTTTCTTGGGTCACCGCATAACCCAGGCGCAGGCGGGTGGCTGACGCAGTCTGGAACGACAGCACCGCCTCGTGCCGTTGGGCTGAAGGCGCCGCACCGTTGACGGTTTCCCGGTTTTGGCTGGCCAAGGTGGTGCGGGCCTCGAGGGCGGCCTGGTCACCAAGTGTCCAGCGCACGACGAGTCGGTCTAGGGTTTCATAGGGGGCCAGTGCCCCCTGTCCGGCCAGGGACAACAGGGGCAGTTCGTCTTGCTCCAGCGCATCGAAACCGCGGCCAGTGCCACGCTGCCAGGTCCAGTGCAGCTTGTCGCCCCAAGCCATACCCACCGATGAGGCGGCCAGATCCCCTTGGGCATCGAACGACAAATCCACCGTGGTCAGGCCATCGCTGTAACGCTGTGGCCGTTGTCCGCTGGCATTCAGCCAATCCCGGCCCAAATTCGTGCGGGCCGAACCCACCAGGTTCTGAAACCCGAAGCCGAAGTCTCGGCCATAACTGTCAAACAGGGCCGCATTCAGCGTTTGGCCTTGCAATGCATCTCCAAAGGCCGCCGGCAGCGTGAGCCGGGTGGAACTGAGCGCATAACCGCCTTCCGCCACCGTGCCACTGCTGGCCAGTTCGGTGGTGCCCACCGGTTGCAAGGCCGTGGCCAGGTCCAGCTTGCCCGTGCCAAAGTAGTAGTGGCCGCAACTGTAAGTGCCCGATCCACACGTGAAGTTGCTGTACAGGGCAGAAAAGCTTTGGTCCGCCGTCTCCAGCAGGAGGCTGGACGTGGCCTGCGCGGTCATGTGGGGCCAGCGAGACAGAATTTCGGCGGCGGCCGCGCTGACCAGGGGGGCGGTGGCCGACGTCCCGTTGAAATTGAGGTTGCTGGTGCCAGAGAGGTTTTTCACCGTGACGGGGGCCTCCGCGACCAGAAAGCGGGACTGCACCTCGGTTTCTCCGCCGGGGTAGAAAGAGTAAGGCTGGCGGTTGCCGACCGCGTCGATGGCACCGACGATCAGAGAGACGTCGTTGTAATTGTTGTTGCCCCCGAAAAAGGTGCTGGCGCTGTACAACTGGGTGGAAATGTTTCCGCTGGCTTCGTTGTAGCTGCCATTGGTCAGGGGAATGTTGCCCGCCGACATGACCATCACCGCCCCCAAGCCGCCGGAGGCCGTCAGTGCACGGGCAAAGGTCTGGCCGAGAAAGTCGTTGGCGCTGAACACATAGACCGGTGCGAGGCTGTAGTTCACCACGCGTGCACCGTTGTCCAGGGCCCAGGTCGTGGCGTCAAGGATTTTGTCGGTGTAGATCCGGCCCTGGCTGTCGGCCGCTTTGGCCAGCAGCAGGGTCGCGTGGTCGGTGGCCCCCACCGTGTTGCCTGCCAGCACCTGGGCCACGAAAGTGCCGTGGCGGAACACGTCGTCTTCCAGTGTGCCCGTGCCCGCGAATTCCTGGGCAGCGGTGTAGGTGCCCACCAGTTCCGGGTGGTCCAGCTTGAAGCCGCTGTCCACCACGGCCACGGTCATCAGGGCAGGTTCGGGCGTGCCTTCCGAGCCGGTGTTGCTGCCGTTGTCTGGGCTGTCGTCTGGCAGTGGCGAAGGGGTGCGAACCGCTTCGTCGGGCGGTGGGGCAATCAACGGTCCAGTGGTGCCGCCACCGCCGCCACAAGCGGCCAGCACCGCCAAGGTCACAGCGCTGCAAGAAATTCGCAAGAAAGAAACGGGGTAGCAGGAATGTGTGGGCGTTGACCTGGTACCTGTGTCACGACCAAAAGGTTTCAAGCAGCCATGCCCTGGTGCCGCAGCAGCGCGTCGATTTGCGGTTCGCGGCCGCGGAAGGCCTTGAACGAGGCCATGGCCGGGCGGCTGCCGCCGGCTTCCAGCACCGCTTCGCGGTAGCGGCGGCCGGTGACCACGTCCAGGGTGGTGCCGGCGGTCTGGGCCGCTTCCTCGAAGGCGGCGTAGGCGTCGGCGCTCAGCACCTCGGCCCACTTGTAGCTGTAGTAACCTGCAGCGTAACCGCCCGCGAAAATGTGGCTGAAGGTGTGCGCCGTGCGGCTGTAAGCCGGCGGTTGCAGCAGCGCCACCTCGTCGCGCACCTGTTGCAGCACGGCCATGAAGTCCACCCCTTCGCTGCCGCGCGGGGCGGTGTGGCTGTGCAACAGCATGTCGAACAGGGAAAACTCGATCTGCCGCAACGTCTGCAGGCCGCTCTGGAAATTTTTGGCCGCCAGCATCTTGTCGAACAGCGCGCGCGGCAGCGGCTCGCCGGTGTCCACATGGGCGGTCATGCGCTTGAGCACGTCCCACTCCCAGCAGAAGTTTTCCATGAACTGGCTGGGCAGCTCCACCGCGTCCCATTCCACGCCGCTGATGCCGCTGACGTCGCGCTCGTTCACCTGCGTCAGCAGGTGGTGCAGGCCGTGGCCGAACTCGTGGAACAGGGTGATCACGTCATCGTGCGTCAGCAGCGGCGGCTTGCCGCCCACGCCTTCGGCGAAGTTGCACACCAGGTGCGCCACCGGGGTCTGCAGGGAGCCGGTATCGGGGCGCAGCCAGCGGGCGCGCACGTCGTCCATCCAGGCGCCGCCGCGCTTGCCGGTGCGGGCGCCCGGGTCCAGGTAGAACTGGCCCACCAGTTGCGGCGCGGCGTCGCCGGTGCCGCGGCGTTCGATGCGGAAGAACTGCACGCCCGGGTGCCAGACCGGCGCCGTGTCGGGGCGGATGCTCACCTCGAACAGCGTCTCGACGATGTGGAACAGGCCGTCGAGCACCTTGGGCGCGGTGAAGTAGGGCTTGACGTCCTGCTCGCTGTAGGCGTAACGCGCCTGGCGCAGCTGTTCGCCAATGTGGGGCCAGTCCCAGGCCTGCGGATCGGCCAGCCCCAGTTGCTCGGCGGCAAAGGCGCGCATGTCGGCCAGGTCCTGTTCGGCGTGGGGACGGGCCTTGGCGGCCAGTTCGCGCAGAAACGCCACCACCTGCGCCGGGGAATCGGCCATCTTGGGCACCAGCGACACGGTGGCGAAGTCCGGGTGGCCGAGCAGTTCGGCTTCTTCCTGGCGCAGGGCCAGGATTTCCCGCACGATGGCCGTGTTGTCGAAGCGCACACCGTCCGGCACCTCGGGGCAGTTGGCCTGGTCGCTGGCGCGGGTGCCGTAGGCGCGGTAGAGGCGTTCGCGCAGGGCGCGGTCGGTGCCGAACTGCATCACCGGCAGGTAGCAGGGCAGTTTGAGGGTGATCTTGTGGCCGTCTTTGCCTTCGGCTTCGGCCGCGGCGCGGGTGGCCTGGCGCACGTCCCCGGGCACGCCGGCGAGTTCTTCCGCACGGGCGTAGTAGGCGTAGGCGTCGGTGGCGTCCAGCGCGTTTTCGCTGAACTTCTGGCTCAGTTCGGCCTGGCGTTCCTGGATGGCGGCAAAGCGTTCCTTGGCCGCGCCCTGCAGCTCGGCCCCGCCCAGCACAAAACCACGCATGGCGTTGCGGTGGGCCTGGGCCTGTTCGGGCGTCAGGCGGGCCGGGTCCATGGCCTTGTACTTGGCGTACAGGCGTTCGTCGGCACCCAGGCGGGTCCAGAATTCGGTGACCTTGGGCAGTGCGACGTTGTAGGCGGCGCGCAGTTCCGGCGTGTCGGCCACCGCGTTGAGGTGGCCCACCGCGCCCCAGGCGCAGCCCAGGCGCTCGGTGGCCACGTCCAGCACCTGGGCCAGCCGGGTCCAGTCGGCCGGGAAGTCGGGGGCTGTCACCGCTTCCAGCGCGGCATCGGCCGCGGCCAGCAGCGCGTCCACGGCCGGCACGACGTGGGCCGGTTCGATGCGGTCGAACAGCGGCAGGCCGCTGAAGTCGAGCAGGGGGTTCTGGGCCAGGGCGAGCGAGGCAGCGGTGGGGGCGTTCATGCGTTTATTTTTGCGTGGTTTTCTTCACACTTTTTTGTGTGGGTTTTTTCGCGCGTTTGATGATGCCGCCCGCCGTCAGGCGTTCGTTGCCCAGCACCCGCACCATTTTCACTTCCGGTCGCTGGCCGCCTTTTTTGCTGTATTTCAGCAATTTCACGTCGCGCGGGCCGGGTTTGCGGTCTTCGTCCACCGCTTTTTCTTTCTCGGGCAGCGGACGCCACAGCACCAGCAGTTTGCCGATGTGCTGGATGGGCGCGGCGTTGAGTTCGTCGGCCAGGGTGGCCAGAAACGCGTCGCGCTGGGCGCGGTCGTCGCTGAAGACGCGCACCTTGATCAGGCCGTGCGCGCTGAGCGCGGCGTCCACTTCTTTTTTGACGGCCTCGGTCAGGCCGTCGCCACCGATGAGGACGACGGGGTCGAGGTGGTGCGCGTCGGCCCGGTGGACTTTGCGTTGGGCGGGAGTGAGTTGGATGTGAGGCATGGGACAATTATCCCCGCATGAAAGTCAAAACGCAGAGCAAGAAGGTCAACAAGGCCTGGTTGAACCAGCACGTCAACGATCCGTGGGTCAAATTGGCCCAGAAGGAAGGCTACCGCGCGCGCGCCGCGTTCAAGCTCAAAGAGATCGACGAGGTGTTTCGGTTGATCCGCCCCGGCCAGTGTGTGGTGGACCTGGGTTGCACCCCCGGGGCCTGGAGCCAGTACTTGCGCCGCCGCCTGTCGCCCACCGGCGCGGCGGTGGGCGCGCTCAACGGCACCATCGTCGGCTTGGATCTGCTGCCGATGGAGCCGATCGAGGGCGTGCACTTCCTCCAGGGCGACTTCCGCGAGCCCGAGGTGTTGGCCGCACTGGAAGACGCCCTGCGCGTGGGCGACGCGGTGCAGGCGGTGGACGTGGTCGTGTCCGACATGGCGCCCAACCTGTCGGGGGTGGAAACGGTGGACGCCGCCCGCATCGTCCACCTGGTGGAACTGGCGGTGGACTTTGCCCGCACCCACCTCAGGCCCGAGGGGGCGCTGGTGGTCAAGCTGTTCCACGGCAGCGGCTACAACGATCTGCTCAAGCTGTTCAAGGACACGTTCAAGCTGGTCAAGCCCCTCAAACCCAAGGCCTCGCGCGACAAATCGTCGGAAACCTTTTTGATTGGCATCGGTCTGAAATAAACGCCTGTTAGGCATTCGCTATCCCGGCGATTGCCCAGGGCACCCCCGGGGTTTCCCGTGGACGGCCTTGAAAGACCTAAAATGGGTCCGAACTGACAGTGAGTCATCAAGCAGGAGCTTTACTTGAACAACCAGTGGTTTTCAAAAGTCGCGGTGTGGATGGTCATCGCCATGGTGTTGTTTACCGTCTTCAAACAGTTTGACGGTCGCGCCACGGTGGGGGCCGGCTACATGGGCTATTCCGAGTTCCTCGACGAGGTGAAGGCCCAGCGCATCAAGAGCGCCACCATCCAGGAAGGCCAGGGCGGCACCGAGATCGTGGCCGTGACCAACGACGACCGGCGCGTGCGCACCACCGCCACCTACCTCGACCGTGGGCTGGTCGGCGACCTGATCGCCAACGGCGTCAAGTTCGACGTCAAGCCGCGCGAAGAGGGGTCGTTGCTGATGACCCTGTTGGTGAGCTGGGGCCCGATGCTGCTGCTGATCGGCGTGTGGATCTACTTCATGCGCCAGATGCAGGGGGGTGGCAAGGGCGGGGCTTTCAGCTTCGGCAAGAGCAAGGCGCGCATGCTCGACGAGAACACCAACACCGTGACCTTTGCCGACGTGGCCGGCTGCGACGAGGCCAAGGAAGAGGTGAAGGAGGTGGTGGACTTCCTGAAAGACCCGGCCAAGTTCCAGAAGCTCGGCGGGCGTATCCCGCGTGGGCTGTTGTTGGTGGGCCCCCCGGGCACCGGCAAAACCCTGCTGGCCAAATCCATCGCCGGCGAGGCCAAGGTGCCGTTCTTCAGCATCTCGGGTTCCGACTTCGTGGAAATGTTCGTCGGTGTGGGCGCGGCCCGTGTCCGCGACATGTTCGAGAACGCCAAGAAGAACGCCCCCTGCATCATCTTCATCGACGAAATCGACGCGGTGGGCCGTCAGCGCGGCGCCGGTCTGGGCGGTGGCAACGACGAACGCGAGCAGACCCTCAACCAGATGCTGGTGGAGATGGACGGTTTCGAGACCAACATGGGCGTGATCGTGATCGCCGCGACCAACCGCCCCGACATCCTGGACGCCGCCTTGCTGCGCCCCGGCCGTTTCGACCGCCAGGTCTACGTCACGCTGCCCGACATCCGCGGTCGCGAGCAGATCCTGGGTGTGCACATGCGCAAGATCCCAGTGGGCACCGACATCAAGCCCGAGGTGATCGCCCGCGGCACGCCCGGCATGAGCGGCGCCGACCTGGCCAACCTGTGCAACGAAGCCGCCTTGATGGCCGCGCGCCGCAACGCCCGCGTGGTGGAGATGCAGGACTTCGAGAAAGCCAAGGACAAAATCATCATGGGCCCGGAACGCAAGTCCATGGTCATGCCCGAAGAGGAACGCCGCAACACCGCCTACCACGAGGCCGGTCATGCCCTCATTGGCAAACTGCTGCCCAAGTGCGACCCGGTGCACAAGGTCACCATCATCCCGCGCGGCCGTGCGCTGGGCGTGACCATGAGCCTGCCCGAGAAAGACCGCTACAGCTACGACAAGGAATTCATGCTGAACCAGATCAGCATGCTGTTCGGTGGCCGGATTGCCGAAGAGGTTTTCATGAACCAGATGACCACCGGCGCCAGCAACGACTTTGAACGCGCCACCCACATTGCCCGCGACATGGTGATGCGCTACGGCATGAGCGACGCCCTGGGCCCCATGGTGTACGCCGAAAACGAGGGCGAGGTGTTCCTGGGCCGCTCGGTGACCAAAACCACCAACATGAGCGAAGAGACGATGCGCAAGGTGGACACCGAGGTGCGCCGCATCATCGACGAGCAGTACCAGCTGGCGCGGCGCCTGATCGAAGAGCACAGCGACAAGATGCACGCCATGGCCAAGGCCCTGTTGGAGTGGGAAACCATCGAGTCCGAGCAGTTGGAGGACATCATGGCCGGCAAGCCCCCGCGTCCGCCCAAGGACTGGACGCCGCGCAACCCGCCCGCCGGCGGTGGCGACAGCGGCGGCTCGCCCAGCGTCAAACACGACCCGGCGCCGACCGCGGCCTGAGCCGCAACCGGGCGCTTCACAAACCACCGGGGCCTGAGGGCCCCGGTGCTTTTGGGGCTTGCCGCCCCGCATTGGCCACCGTTTCATGACCCCCACCACCGCCCACTGGCAAACCGCCCGCTTCACCCTGGACCTGAGCCAACCGCAGGTCATGGGCATCGTCAACGTCACGCCCGATTCGTTTTCCGACGGTGGATCGCATCCCGAGCCCATTTTGGCGCTGCGACATGCCGAGGCCTTGTTGGGCGAAGGGGCGCACATCTTGGACGTGGGAGGGGAGTCCACCCGCCCGGGTGCGCCGCCGGTGCCCCTGGCCGAAGAACTGGCGCGTGTGGTGCCGGTGGTGCGCGAGCTGGTGCGCTGGAACGTGCCGGTGTCGATCGACACCTACAAGCCCGAGGTGATGCGGGCCTGCCTGGACCTGGGGGCCGACATCGTGAACGATGTCTGGGCCTTGCAGCGGCCTGGCGAGGACGGCTTGAGCGGGGTGTCGGTGGTGGCCGGGCACCCGCATTGTGGTGTCTGTCTGATGCACATGCACCTGGAGCCCCAGCGCATGCAGATCGCACCGATGGACGGCGATGCCGTGCCCCAGGTGGTGGCCTTCCTGCAGCGCCACGCCGAGGGCTTGCGCGCCGCCGGGGTGGCGGCAGACCGCATCGTGCTGGACTACGGCATCGGCTTCGGCAAAACGGTGGAACAGAACTTTGCCCTGCTGGCCCGCCAGGCCGAGGTGCTGGCGCTGGGCTACCCGCTGCTGGCGGGCTGGTCGCGCAAGTCGTCGCTGGGCCGTGTGGTCGGCCAGGAACTGCCGGCGCAACGGGTGGCCGCCAGCGTGGCCGCGGCGCTGCTGGCGGTGGAGCGTGGCGCGCGCATCGTGCGGGTGCATGACGTGCGGGCCACCGCCGATGCGCTCAAGGTCTGGCAGGCGACGGTGGCCCAGGCCCGATAATCGGCGCTGTCACCACCACGGCTAAAGAACAACCATGGCCCGCAGCTTTTTTGGTACCGACGGCATCCGCGGCACCGTCGGCACCTACCCCATCACCCCCGATTTCGTCCTCCAGCTGGCGCACGCCGTGGGGCGCGTGCTCAAGCGCACCGAAGCCCATCCGACGGTGCTGATCGGCAAAGACACCCGCATTTCGGGCTACATGCTGGAGTCGGCGCTGGAGTCGGGTTTCAACTCGGCCGGGGTGGATGTGGTGTTGCTGGGCCCGGTGCCGACGCCGGCGGTGGCCTACCTGACGCGGGCGCAGCGCGCCAGCCTGGGCGTGGTCATTTCGGCCAGCCACAACCCGTTTGCCGACAACGGCATCAAGTTCTTCAGCGCGCAGGGCACCAAGCTGCCCGACGAATGGGAACGTTCGGTAGAGGCTGCCTTGAGCGACGCGCCGGTGTGGGTGGACGCGGCCCACCTGGGCAAGGCACGCCGGCTGGACGATGCGGCCGGCCGTTACATCGAGTTCTGCAAAAGCACGTTTGGCAGCGACCTGACCCTGCGAGGTCTGAAAATCGTGGTGGACGCCGCCCATGGCGCCGCCTACCAGATCGCCCCCAAGGTGTTCCACGAACTGGGGGCCGAGGTGGTGGCCATTGGCTGCAGCCCGGACGGCCTGAACATCAACCGCGGTTGCGGCGCCACCCACCCCGAGGCGCTGGTGGCGGCGGTGCGCGAGCACCGGGCCGACGTCGGCATTGCCCTGGACGGCGACGCCGACCGCCTGCAGATGGTGGACGCCAGTGGCCGCCTGTACAACGGCGACGAACTGCTCTACCTGCTGGCCGACGACCGCCTGGGCCGCGACGAGGTGGTGCCCGGGGTGGTGGGCACCCTGATGACCAACATGGCGGTGGAGGTGGCGCTCAAGGCCAAAGGGGTGCAGTTTGTGCGCGCCAAGGTGGGCGACCGCTACGTGCTGGAAGAACTGCACCGCCACCACTGGCTGCTGGGGGGCGAGGGCTCGGGCCACCTGCTGGTGCTGGACCGCCAGACCACCGGTGACGGCTTGGTGTCGGCGCTGCAGGTGCTGCAGGCCTGCGTGCGCAGCCAGCGCAGCATGGCCGAGCTGCTCGCGGGGCTGACGCTGTTCCCCCAGACCTTGGTGAACGTGCGTTTGCAGCCGGGCCAGGACTGGCAAACCAACGCCGCCTTGCGCGCGGCCATCGAGGCGGCGCAGGCCAGCCTGGGCGACACCGGCCGGGTGCTGATTCGGGCCAGCGGCACGGAACCGTTGCTGCGGGTGATGGTCGAGGCCCGCGACGCCCAGCAGGCCGAGGCGCTGGCCCAGCGCATGGCCGACACGGTTCGGGCCTGACGCGCCTGCTTGCCCATGCACGATACTCCCTCTGAGGCCCCTGACAGCCCTGGCGACGCACCGTTGCTGCAGGTGTTGCAGGCCGATTACGCCAACCCGGTGCACGCCGCGGCCCTCGTCATGTTGCTGGACGCCTACGCGTGCGACCCGGCCGGTGGTGGGCAGCCTTTGAGCGACACGGCCCGGGCCCGGCTGGTGCCCGAATTGGCACGGCGCCCGCAGGTGTTCAGCGTGCTGGCCTTCGACGGCGACCAGCCGGTGGGCCTGGTCAATGCCATTGAGGGGTTTTCCACCTTCCAGTGCCGGCCTTTGGTGAATGTGCACGACGTGGCGGTGTTGGCCAGCCACCGCGGCCGCCGGGTGGCCGAACAGATGCTGGCGCTGGTCGAGCGCCTGGCGCAAGCGCGCGGGGCCTGCAAGCTGACCTTGGAGGTGCTGGAAGGCAACCGACCTGCGCTTCGGCTGTACCGGCGCATCGGTTTCGCCGGCTACGAATTGGACCCGGCCCTGGGCCAGGCCCGTTTTCTGCAGAAGTGGCTGGGCTGAGGGCGCGTGGCGCCCGATCAGCGCGCCCGGGGCGCCAGTTCACGCGCGTGGTGCTCCAGCATGAACTTGTCCAGCCGTGAAAGCGGCAGGCTCATCAGCAACTCCAGACGCTGGTGCAAGGCGTGCAGCACGTGTTTGAAGGCGTAGAGCTGTTCCTCGTGTGGCGCCTGGACAAGGCTGGGGTCCTCGTAACTCCAGTGCGCGGTGGCCGGTTGGCCCGGCCAGACCGGGCAGGCCTCACCGGCCGCCTGATCGCACAGGGTGATGACGAGGTCCAGCGGCGGGGCCTCGGCAACCACAAACTCGTCCCACGATTTGCTGCGCAGCCCGGCGGTGTCGATGCCGGCGCTGTGCAAGGCCTCCAGCGCCAGGGGGTGCGGCTGACCGTCGGGGCGGGGTTCGCGCCCCGCCGACCAGGCCCGAAAACGGCTGCCGCCCATGTGGTTCAGGATCGCTTCGGCCATCTGGCTGCGGGCGGCGTTGTGGCTGCAAAGGAACAGGACGTGGATGGGCTGGTGCGCGGTCATGGCAGGCGGCGGTGAAACAGCCTTGCATGGTGCGCGATTTCTGTGTCGATCCTGTGACACAAGACGGCGGAAAGCCTTGCGTGGCGCGTTGCGGCCGGTGCGTCATGGGCCGGCTCCCCCAAATGGGGGATGGCGCGCCGCCCCACGGGGTGATAAAAACAGCACATGGGAGTTCATGCATCGCCGACGGTTGGCGTCGGTTCGCCAACACTGGCCCGGCGGCGGCAACGCCGCGCCGCCGAGTGGCTGGCACGCTGGAGTTTTCCGCTGCAGGCCCTGTTCGCCATGCTCGGCCTGTTTCTGGTGCTGTTGCCGGTGCTGCTGCCGTTCTGGCACGAAGTCGTCCAGCGCTGGGGGTTCACCGCCTGGGTGTTCGAGGAATTTTCCCGCATGGGCCCGGTGGCGCTGGGCTGGCTGCTGTTCCTGTTCGTCGGCCCTTACGGCGCCCTGCGTGCCCTGGCCCGGCACAGCCCAGGAGGTTGGGACGTGGCCCGGCAGTGGGGGTTTCCGTCGCCCGCACAGGTGGTGGAGCGGAATTTGTACCCCGAGCGGCCGAAGGAAGTGTTGTTTTTCTGGCTGAACCTGGCGTTTGGCCTGATGGGCAGCACCCTTTGGCTGTACCTGCCATTTGGGGTGCTGGCCTATTCTCTGCGCACGGGGGGCTGAACCGTTCAACCCCCCGCCGCCAAGTCACCTCAGGCGTCGGCCGGTTCGGCGATACCGCCCACCACCTGGCTGAAACCGCCGTCCACATAGGTGATTTCCGCGGTCACGCCCGCGGCCAGGTCGCTCAGCAGGAAAGCGGCGACGTTGCCCACGTCGTCGATGGTGACGTTGCGGCGGATCGGCGCGGTCTCGGCCACCACATTCAGGATCTTGCCGAAGCCCTTGATGCCGCTGGCGGCCAGGGTCTTGATGGGCCCGGCGGAAATGCCGTTGGCGCGCAGGCCGCGGCCCTTGGCGCCCAGGGATTCGGCCAGGTAACGCACCGAGGCCTCCAGAGACGCTTTGGCCAGGCCCATGGTGTTGTAGTTGGGCACGTTGCGGATGGCGCCCAGGTAGGTCAGCGTCAGCAGGGCGGCGTTGTCGTTCAGGTGGGGCAGGGCGGCCTTGGCCATGGCCGGGAAGCTGTAGGCGCTGATGTCGTGCGCGATCTGGAAGCCCTCGCGGCTCAGCCCGTCGAGGAAGTCACCGGCGATGGCTTCGCGCGGGGCGTAGCCGATGGCGTGGACGAAACCGTCGAAGGTGGGCCAGTGGGCCGACAGGTCACTGAACAGCTGCGCGATCTGGGCGTCGTCGCCCACGTCGCAGTCGAACACCAGGTTGGAGCCGAATTCGGCGGCAAATTCGGTGATGCGGCCTTTGAAGCGCTCGCCCACGTAGCTGAACGCCAGCTCGGCGCCCTGTGCATGGCAGGCCTTGGCGATGCCGTAGGCGATGGAACGGTTGGACAGCACGCCCGTGATCAGCAGTTTCTTGCCAGCCAGAAAACCCATGGGTCAAATCTCCAGTAAAAATCCTGCAGAATTGTCGCATGGTCTTCTCCCTGTTCCCGTCCTTGCGTGTGCCCCCGGTGGCCGGGCGGGCGGGGCGCCGCTGGCTCGCGTGGGTCGGGTTGGCGCTGGGGACCGCTGGTGCGGCGAGCGGAGCCTGGGCCGCGCACGGCTACGCCCTGTGGGGCGAGCTGAAGTACCCGGCCGATTTCCCGCACTTCGCGTACGTCAACCCGCAGGCGCCCAAGGGCGGCGAGCTGCGGCTGGTGAGCAACCTGCGCACCTCTACCTTCGACAAGTACAACCCCTTCACCCTGCGCGGCAGTGCGCCGGCCTACCTGTCGGCGCTGATGTTCGACAGCCTGCTGGTGGGCGCGGCCGACGAGAGCGGGGCCGCCTATGGCCTGTTGGCCGAGGACGTGCAGGCCGCACCGGACGGCCTGTCGGTCATCTTCCGGCTGCGCCGCGAGGCGCGTTTTCACAACGGCCAGCCGGTGCTGGCGGCCGACGTGAAGCACAGCTTCGACACCCTGATGGGGCCGCACACCTCGCCCGCCTACAAGACCGTGCTGGCCGACGTGGCCGGGCTGGACGTGCTGGACGAACGCACCGTGCGTTACCGCTTCCGCCAGCCCAACCGCGAACTGCCTTTGACAGTGGGCGGCCTGCCGGTGTTCAGCCGCGCCTGGGGCGATGACATCGATCCCAAGACCGGCCAGCGCAAGACCTTCGACCAGGTGGTGATGGACACCCCCATCGGCAGCGGCCCCTACACCCTTGGGCCGGTGCGGTTTGGCAAGGACATCACCTACCTGCGCGACCCGGGCTACTGGGCGCGCGACCTGCCGGTGCGCCGTGGCACCGCCAATTTCGACCGCATCACCGTGCGGATCTACAAGGACAACACCGCCAAGCTGGAGGCGCTCAAGGCCGGCGAGTTCGACCTGATGCGTTTTTTCTCGGCCGGGGACTGGGCCCGCCGCGTCAACGGCAAGCGCTTTGACAGCGGCGAACTGGTCAAGGGCGAATTCACCCACCGCCTGCCCACCGGCTTTCAGAGCTATGTGTTCAACACCCGCCGCCCGCCGCTGGACGACATCCGTGTGCGCGAGGCCCTGGGCCTGGCGCTGGACTACGAGTGGATGAACCGGCAGATGTTCTACAACGCCTACCAGCGGGTGCGCGGCCTGTTTGGCAACACCGACTGTTCGCCGCAGGGCGCGCCCGACGCGGCCGAGCTGGCGTTGCTGTCGCCCTGGCGCGCGCAGCTGCCGCCAGCGGTGTTCGGCCCCATGTTCGAGCCCCCGCGCACCGACGGTGACCGCAGCCTGCGCGACAACCTGCGGCGTGCCCAGGCCCTGCTGCGCGAGGCCGGCTGGACGGTGCAGGGCGGGCAGCTGCGCAACGCCCAGGGGCAGCCGCTGGTGCTGGAGTACCTGGACAGCAACGAGGGCGGGGCCCGCGTCGTCACGCCCTGGGCCCGCAACCTGACCAAGCTGGGCGTGGCGTTGAAGTTCCGACCGGTGGACTTTGCCTTGTACCAGCAGCGGCTGCGCACCTTTGACTTTGACGTCATCTCCATCGCCTACCAGGGCAGCGACAACCCGGGCGCCGAGTATGCGGACCTGTTCGGCAGCGCCGCCGCCCGCACCGAGGATTCGGGCAACTTCGCCGGCGTGGCCCACCCGGCGGTGGACGCGCTGATCGCCCGCATGACCGGTGCCAAGACCCGGCCCGACTTCCTGGCCGCCTGCCGGGCCCTGGACCGTGCCATCAGCCACAGCCACGTGCTGGTGCCGCAGTGGTCGGCCACCACCCACCGGCTGGCCTACAACGCCTGGCGCCTGGCCCGCCCGGCGCACATGCCCCCTTACGCCGCTGGCGAGGGCTGGGCCATCGACACCTGGTGGGCGCAACCCACCGCCCCCGCCCGGCGCTGAAGCCGCCCACCCCGCCACTTCTGAACGCCATGTGGGTCTACGTCCTCAAACGCCTGCTGCTGATGCTGCCGACGCTGTTCGGTGTGCTGTTGCTGACCTTTGTGGTGATCCAGTTTGTGCCGGGCGGCCCGGTGGAGCAGTACCTGGCCGAGGCCCGCGCTGGCCTAGGCACCGGCGCCGAGGGCGGGGCGCTGTACCGTGGCGCCCAGGGTGTGGACCCCGAGCGGCTGGCCCAGATCCAGGCGCTGTACGGTTTCGACCAGCCGGCCCACGTGCGCTTTTTTCAGATGTTGGGCCAGTTCGCCCGCTTCGACCTGGGCACCAGCTTCTTCCAGAACAAGGCGGTGGCCGACCTGGTCATTGAAAAACTGCCGGTGTCGATCAGCCTGGGCTTGTGGACCTTTTTCATCAGCTACGCGGTGGCGGTGCCGCTGGGCGTGGCCAAAGCGGTGCGCGCCGGCTCGCGCTTTGACCTCGTCACCACCCTGATTGTGCTGGTGGGTTACGCCATCCCGGGCTTTGTGCTGGGCGTGGCGCTGCTGGTGATATTTGGCGGGCAATTGCAGTGGTTTCCCCTGCGCGGGCTGACTTCGGCCCATTGGGAAGAACTGAGCTGGGGCGCGCGGGTCGTGGACTACCTGTGGCACATCACCCTGCCGGTGACGGCCATGGTGCTGGGCAGCTTCGCCGTCACCGCCATGCTGACCAAGAACGCCTTCCTCGAGGAAATTCGCAAGCAGTACGTGCTGACCGCCCGCGCCAAGGGCCTGAGCGAGCGCCAGGTGCTGTGGAAGCACGTGTTCCGCAACGCGCTCATCCCCATCGTCACTGGTTTCCCGGCGGCCTTCATCGGGGCGTTTTTCGCGGGGTCCCTGCTGATCGAGACGCTGTTTTCGCTCGATGGCTTGGGGCTGCTGAGCTACGAGAGCGTGATCCGCCGCGACTACCCCGTGGTGCTGGGCACGCTTTACCTGTTCACCCTGATCGGGCTGGTGACCAAGCTCGTCAGCGACCTCTGCTACGTGTGGGTGGACCCGCGCGTGAAGTTCGACTGAGCCCCGCCGCATGCCGCCGACGTTTGTGCACAGCCCCTCCGTCAGTCCGGCCCGCCGCGCCTGGCAGCGCTTTCGGCGCAACCGGCTGGGTTTTGTCAGCCTGGTGGCTTTTGTGGCGCTGGTGCTGCTGAGTCTGATGGCCGAGGTGCTGTCCAACGACAAACCCTTGCTGGTGCGCTACGAGGGCCACTATTACTTCCCGCTGGTGCAGGAGCACCCCGAAACCGTGTTCGGCGGCGATTTCGACACCCCCACAGACTACCTCGACCCTTTCATCCGCGGGCAACTGACCCGCGGCGACAACTTCGCCATTTACCCGCCCAACCCCTACGGCCCGAACACGCTGAACTACTTTGCCCGGGAGCCCAACCCGTCCGGCCCGTCGCGCGACAATTGGCTGGGCACCGACGACCGCGGCCGCGACCTGCTGGCGCAGCTGATCTACGGCTTTCGCGTCAGCGTGCTGTTTGCCCTAGCGCTGACCGCGGTGGGCGTGCTGCTGGGCGTGGCCGCCGGAGCGCTGCAGGGCTATTTCGGCGGCAAGACGGACCTGGCCTTCCAGCGCTTCATCGAGGTCTGGGGGGCGATGCCGGAGTTGTACCTGCTCATCATTTTCAGTGCGGTGTTCGCGCCCAGCGTGGCCCTGCTGCTGGTGCTGCTCAGCCTGTTCGGCTGGATGGGCCTGAGCGACTACGTGCGTGCCGAATTCCTGCGCAACCGCCAGCTCGACTACGTGCGCGCCGCCCGCGCCATGGGCCTGACGCACGGGCAGATCATCTGGCGCCACATCCTGCCCAACAGCCTGACGCCGGTGGTGACGTTTTTGCCCTTCCGCATGAGCGGTGCCATCCTGGCGCTGACCTCGCTGGACTTCCTGGGCCTGGGCGTGCCGCCGGGCACCCCGTCGCTGGGCGAACTGTTGAGCCAGGGCAAGAACAACATCGACGCGTGGTGGATTTCGCTGTCCACCTTCGGCGTGCTGGTGCTGACCCTGTTGCTGCTGACCTTCATGGGCGACGCCTTGCGCGACGCCCTGGACCCCCGCAAGGCCGAACGATGAGCGACACCCCTTTGCTGCAGGTGCGCGGTCTGCGCGTGGCGTTCGGCGGGCGCGCGGTGGTGCATGGCATCGACTTCGAGGTGCGGGCCGGCGAAAAACTGGCGCTGGTGGGCGAGTCCGGCTCGGGCAAAACCGTGTCGGCGCTGGGTCTGCTGCGCTTGGTGCCCGACGCCCGCGTCAGCGGCAAGGCGCATTTTGCCGGGCGCGACCTGCTGGCCCTGCGCGAGCGCGAACTGCGCGGGGTGCGCGGCGACGCGGTGGCCTGCATTTTTCAGGAGCCGATGACCGCGCTCAACCCGCTCTACACCATCGGTGACCAAATTGCCGAGGTGCTGACCCTGAAAAAAGGCCTGACCGGTGCGGCGGCCCGGGCCCGGGTGCTGGCGTTGCTGCAGGCCACCGGCATTCCCGAACCGGAACGGCGCGCCGGCGCCTACCCCCACCAGCTCAGCGGTGGCCAGCGCCAGCGCGCCATGATCGCCATGGCCCTGGCCAGCGAGCCGCAGTTGCTGATCGCCGATGAGCCCACCACCGCGCTGGACGCCAGCCTGCGCGGCCAGATGCTGGAGCTGTTGGGCGAGTTGCAGCGGCGCCTGGGCATGGCGGTGCTGCTCATCACCCACGACCTGCACCTGGTGCGCCAGTTTGCCGACCGGGTGGCGGTGATGGAGCGCGGCCACCTGGTGGAGCAGGGCCCGGTGGCCCAGGTGTTCGCCCAGCCGCAGCACCCCTACACCCGCCGGCTGCTGGACAGCCGACCGCGCCGCACCTGGCCCGATGAAAGCGATGGCCCGGCCCCCGAGGTCGCACCGGTGCTGCAGGCGCAGGGCCTGACCGTGGCCTACCCGACCCCCTTGCCCGGCCTGCGCGGCTGGTTCCGGCGCGGGCGCTTCGAGGCGGTGCGGGCGGTGGACTTCGCCCTGCCGCCCGGCCGCACGCTGGGGGTGGTGGGGGAGTCGGGGTCCGGCAAGTCGACACTGGCCCTGGCCACGTTGGGCCTGCTGCCCCATGAGGGGCGGCTGGAGGTGCTGGGCCAGGCCTGGCGCAGCCACGCGCCGGCCGCCAGCCGGCGTTTGCGGCAGCGGGTGCAGGTGGTGTTCCAGGACCCGTTCTCGTCGCTGTCGCCCCGCATGACGGTGGAGCAGATCGTGGGCGAGGGCTTGCAGGTGCACGCGCCCGACCTGGACCCCGCGGCACGGCGCGAACGGGTGCGCCGGGCGCTGCAGGAAGTCGGCCTCTGCCCCGACGGCCCCGAGGCCGATGCCTGGCTGCACCGCTACCCGCACGAATTCTCTGGCGGCCAGCGCCAGCGCCTGGCCATTGCCCGGGCCCTGATCGTCCAGCCCCAGCTGCTGGTGCTGGACGAGCCCACCAGTGCGCTGGACGTGACGGTGCAGCAGCAGGTGATCGAGCTGCTGCTGCGACTGCAGCGCAGCCACGGCCTGAGTTACCTGCTCATCACCCACGACGTCGACGTGATCTGGGCCATGGCCCACGAGGTGATGGTGATGCAGGGCGGCGAGGTGGTGGAGCACGGCCCGGCGACCCGGGTGTTGCGCACCCCGACCCACCCTTACACCCGCCAGTTGCTCGAGGCCTGCGCGCCGTTGTGATCCAATCGGGGTTTTGCGCTGTTTTCTGCCCCATGCCCCCACCCCGCGAAACCGCCCCTTTCCCCGAACCGGTCGGCCTGCTGTCCCCCGTGCGCTGGCTGGTCCTGGGCGCCCGCGACCTACTGCGCAACCCCTTGCCCGGCTTGATGCATGGGGTGCTGCTGGCGGCCTTCGGGGCGGTGTTGTTTTTCCTGGCGCGTGACCAGTTCTGGTGGCTGGCGGGGGCGTTCTCGGGGTTTCTGATCGTTGCCCCGGTGCTGGCCACCGGCCTGTACGAGGTCAGCCGGCAGGCCGAACGCGGCCAGCGCGTCTGTTGTCGTGAAGTCTGGCGCGTCTGGGGTTCGCGCGACCGGCGGCTGGTGGGCTTTGGCGTGTTGCTGGCCCTGGCCGGCACCGGCTGGGTGTTGACCTCGGCCGGTCTCATCACGCTCTGGGCCCCGGTGCCCATTGAAAAACCCGCCGATTTTCTGCGCCACGTGGTGTTCGGGCCGTCGCCCGGCCTGTTTGAGGTCTGGCTGCTGCTGGGTGCCTTGCTCGCCGCGCCGGTGTTTGCGTCCAGCGTCATCACCCTGCCGCTGCTGGTGGACAGCCGCCTGCCGCTGTGGCAGGCCGTGGGCGAAAGCTGGCGTGCGGTGGGCAGCCACCCGGTGGTCATGGCCGGTTGGGCGCTGCTGATCGTGGCGCTGGTGGGGGTGGGCCTGCTGACCCTGACCGTGGGCCTGGTGGTGGTGGTGCCCTGGCTGGGCCACGCCAGCTGGCACGCCTACGTCCACCTGAAGTCGGCCGGCGCGATCCACGCGCCGTCGGCCTGAAGCGGGGCGCGCATGGAAGGCACCATTTTCGGCTACACCGAAGGCCAGATCGCCCAGTTCGGCCTGACGTTCGGCGTCGGCGCGTTCATTCTGTACATGCTGTTCATCGTGCTGAACCTGGCGCGGGAATCCAAGGCCGGCAAATTCGGCACCTTCATCCTGTTCCTGGTGCTGTCGTTTGGCATGCTGGGGTTTTTGGCGAAAAATGTGATCAAGTGGGTCTTGGGCCTGTAACGCGGTGGTCCAGACGGTGATTCGGGAGAGAAAATGAAAAAGATACATTTTGTGGTGCCCAACATCCGGCGCGAAGACACGCTCGATGTGGGCAGCAAGGTGCTGACCTGCACGGCCGAGGGCTGGAACGGCAACACGATTTCTGGACACCTGGTCGATCTGGACCCGGAGCACCGTCAGCTCAAGATCCTGCCTTTTGGCGAGAGCCGGGGCGTGGGCCTGAAGTACAACCAGATCAAGCGCCTGAAGGTGGACACGCAGTCCGACCTGGACGAGGAATTCCAGCCTTCGGGTTTTGCTGGTCACTTGGAAGATGGTCTGCATTCGTTCGTGGTGCACCTGCGCGACGGCGCCATCTATTCGGGCATCTGCCACGGGCACCACAAGGAAGGGCAGGGCTTATGGATTTTCCCCAAGAAAAGCCTGGACGACGACCCTTACCGCGTGTTCATCCCGAAAAGCGGCATCGCCCGGTTTGAGCTGCACCGCAGTGCCGGCGAGATGATCGCCGACACCGACTTCAGCCAAACCGTGCTGGCCGAGGCCGACGTGGTGGATTTGGAAGAATTGCAGGGTGTGGCCCCGACCATGGTCGAAAACCTGGCACAGCTCAAGGAAGCGCTGGAACGCCAGGCCCGCCTCAAGCCCGTCCCGATCGGCGAGGCCCTGCTGGGCCTGGGCAAGATCACTCCGGCCCAGCTGGCGCAGGCCCTCAAAAGCCAGAAAGCGGACAAGCGCGGTCCGTTGGGGCAAATGCTGGTGGAGATGGGCCTGGTCACGCCGGCCGATCTGCAGACCGCCTTTGCCCGCAAGATGGGCTACCCGTTTGTGGACCTGAACAAGTTCCCGGTGGACGCTTTGGCCTTGCGCCGGGTGCCGATGCAGATGGCCACGCGCCTCAAGGTGCTGCCGCTGGTGGACATGGGCTCGTCCCTGGTGGTGGCCATGGCCGACCCGCTGCAGTTCAAGGTCATTGACGAACTGGAGTTTTCCACCCAGCGCAAGGTGGTGCCGGTGGTGAGCACCAGCACCGAACTGCCCACGAAAATCGCCAAGGCCTACCGCGAGATCGGCATGGGCGACCTGGCGGCGGCCAATGCCGTTCCGCGGGCCGAGGCCAATGGGCCGGACGCCGAACTGCCCACGGGCATGGACGCCCTGCAACTGGCGGTGGAGCTGACGGGCGAAGCCAACCAGCAAGACGACGACGACAAGCCGGTCGAGCAGTCGGACAACACCCTGGTCAAGCTGATCAATTCCATGATCACCGAGGCCTATTACCAGCGCGCGTCCGACATCCACATCGAGCCCTACCCGGGCCGCCAAAAGGTGGTGATCCGTTTCCGGGTGGACGGCGAGATGCGGCCCTACCTGGAACTGCCGGCCAGCTACCGCAACGCCCTGATCGCGCGCATCAAGATCATGTGCGACCTGGACATTTCCGAGCGCCGCAAGCCGCAGGACGGCAAGATCAACTTCTCCAAGTTCGGCGGGCTGGCCATCGAGTTGCGGGTGGCCACCATTCCCACGGCCAGCGGCCTGGAGGACGTGGTGATGCGGGTGCTGACCTCGTCGGAGCCGCTGCCCCTGGAGTCCATGGACCTGAGTCCGGCCAACCTGGAGGCGTTCGAGCACATCGTCAGCCGGCCTTACGGGTTGTTCCTGTGCGCCGGCCCCACCGGCTCGGGCAAAACCACGACGCTGCATTCGGCGCTCAAGCGCATCAACACCCCCAAGCGCAAGATCTGGACGGCCGAAGACCCGGTGGAGATCACCCAGCGCGGGCTGCGCCAGATCCAAGTCAACCCGAAGATCGGCTGGACCTTTGCGGCGGCGCTGCGCTCCCTGCTGCGCGCCGACCCCGACGTGATCATGGTGGGCGAAATCCGCGACCAGGAGACGGCGGAAATCGCCATCGAGGCCTCGCTCACCGGCCACCTGGTGCTCTCGACCCTGCACACCAACTCGGCGGCCGAGACCATCGTGCGCCTGATCGACCTGGGGGTGGACCCGTTTTCCTTTGCCGATTCGCTCCAGGGCATTCTGGCGCAACGCCTGGTGCGGCGCTTCTGCAAGGCCTGTGTGCGTTCGGAGGTGTTGTCGCAGGAGCGGCTGGACGAGCTGCTGCACGACTACCAGAGCCAGTTGCCCGCCGACCA
Organism: Aquabacterium sp. A08; assembly: GCF_011742065.1. Lineage (NCBI taxonomy): Bacteria > Pseudomonadati > Pseudomonadota > Betaproteobacteria > Burkholderiales > Sphaerotilaceae > Aquabacterium > Aquabacterium sp. A08. Next base: position 3,834 of record NZ_JAAQQT010000651.1, on the reverse strand, counting down.
CCCCCTGCGCGACAGCCAGACCCTGCAGCAACACTGGCTGGAACGTTTTGGCCGCAACGGCCAGTTGCACCTGCGCCACGCGCCGGGTTGCGACGCCTGCGGCCAGACCGGGCACAGCGGCCGGGTGGCCATCCACGAACTGCTCAGCAGTTCGCCCGAGCTGCGCCACCTGATCCAGAACCGCGCGCGGCCACAGGACCTGCAGTCGCAGGCCATCGCCGAAGGCATGCGCACCCTGCGCCAGGACGGCATCGAAAAGGTGTTGATGGGCCTGACCAGCCTGGCCGAGGTGCGTTCGTCCAGCAACGTCTGACAGCACCAGGCCGCGGCGTCGTGCGACGCCGCGGCCAGTTTCGGATGGATGTCAGACGGGTGCCGCCCAGCCCGGCGGACCGGGCAGGGCGTCGGCCTCGGCTCAGCAGCCCCGGGTGATGGGCATGTCGATCTCTTTGGCGATCAGGCTGTGCTTGGCCAGTTCCAGCTTGGCGATGGCGGCGCGGTGCACCTCGTCCGGACCGTCGGCGAAGCGCAGCGTGCGCTGGTGCGCCCAGGACATGGCCAGCGGGAAGTCCTGCGAAATGCCGCCGCCGCCGTGCGCCTGGATGGCCCAGTCGATGACCTGACAGGCCATGTTCGGGGCCACCACCTTGATCATCGCGATCTCGGCCTTGGCCACTTTGTTGCCCACGGTGTCCATCATGTAGGCGGCTTTCAGCGTGAGCAGGCGGGCCTGTTCGATCATGCAGCGCGCGTCGGCGATGCGCTCGTGCCACACCGACTGGGCCGCCACCGGCTTGCCGAAGGCGACGCGGCTGTTCAGTCGGCCGCACATCAGTTCCAGCGCGCGTTCGGCCGCGCCGATGGAGCGCATGCAGTGGTGGATGCGGCCCGGGCCGAGGCGGCCCTGGGCGATCTCGAAGCCCCGACCTTCGCCCAGCAGGATGTTGGCGGCCGGCACGCGCACGTTCTCCAGCAGCACCTCCATGTGGCCGTGGGGCGCGTCGTCGTAGCCGAACACGCTCAACGGGCGCAGCACGGTGATGCCGGGGGCGTTGGCCGGCACCACGATCATCGACTGTTGCGAATGGCGCGGGGCCTCGGGGTCGGTCTTGCCCATGACGATGTAGACGGCGCAGCGCGGGTCGCCGGCGCCAGACGACCACCACTTGCGGCCGTTGATGACGTATTCGTCGCCGTCGCGCTCGATGCGGCACTGGATGTTGGTCGCGTCCGACGAAGCCACTTCCGGCTCGGTCATCAGGAAGGCGGAGCGGATCTCGCCGCGCAGCAGCGGCTCCAGCCATTGGTCTTTCAGTGCCTCGGTGGCGTAGCGCTCCAGCGTTTCCATGTTGCCGGTGTCGGGCGCCGAACAGTTGAACACCTCGGCGGCAAAGGGCACGCGGCCCATGATCTCGCACAGCGGCGCGTACTCCAGGTTGCTCAGGCCTTCGGGGGCGCGTTTGGAGTGCGGCAGGAACAGGTTCCACAGGCCAGCAGCGCGGGCCTTGGGCTTGAGGTCCTCGATCACGCGGGTGGGCACCCAGGCGTTGCCCTTGGCGCGGTTGGCTTCGACCTCGGCGTGGAACGCGGTTTCGTTGGGGTAGATGTGCTCGTCCATGAAGGCCAGCAGGCGAGCGCGCAGTTCCTGGACTTTGGGCGTGTAATCGAAATTCATGGATCGCTCCTCTGTGGTGGTGAATCTGGGGGGATGAAAACTCAGGCCTGCGCGGTCGGCCGGGTTTTCTGGGCGTACAGCCAGGCCAGTTCGGCCATGGGGCGGGCGCCGGCGCCGGACTGGCGTGCCTGCGCGCTGGAGGCGGTGCCGTCTTCCACCCGCTTGGCGATGCCCTGCAGGATGGCCGCGAGGCGGAACATGTTGTAGGCAAGGTAGAAGTTCCAGTCGGCTTTCAGCGCCTCGGGCGTGACAAAGCCGGTGCGTTGACAGTAGAGCTCGATGTACTCCTGCTCGCTGGGGATGCCCAGCGCCGCGATGTCCAGCCCGGCGATGCCGCGGAAGGTGCCCGGCGGGATGTGCCAGGCCATGCAGTGGTAGCTGAAATCGGCCAGCGGGTGGCCCAGGGTAGACAGTTCCCAGTCCAGCACCGCCAGCACGCGCGGCTCGGTGGGGTGGAACATCAGGTTGTCGAGCCGGTAGTCGCCGTGGACCACGGACACCAGGGATTCGTCCCGCGCCATGGCCGGGATGTGCGCCGGCAGCCATTCGATCAGCCGGTCCATCTCGGGGATGGGCTGGGTGATGGAGGCCAGGTACTGCTTGCTCCAGCGGCCGATCTGGCGCTCGAAGTAGTTGCCCGGCTTGCCGTAGTCGGCCAGGCCGACGGCGCGGAAGTCGGCGGTGTGCAGGGCGGCCTGCACCCGGTTCATTTCCAGGTAAATGGCGCGGCGCTCGGCCGGGGTCATGCCGGGCAGAGACTGGTCCCACAGCACCCGGCCGGGCACAAATTCCATCACGTAAAAGGCGCGGCCGATGACCGATTCGTCCTCGCACAGCACGTGCATGCGGGCCACCGGCACACCGGTGTGGCTGAGCCCGCTCATCACCTTGAATTCGCGCTCGATGGCGTGGGCCGAGGGCAGCAGCTTGGCCACCGGGCCGGGCTTGGCGCGCATCACGTAGGTCTGCCCCGGCGTGACGAGCTTGTAGGTGGGGTTGGACTGGCCACCGGCGAATTTCTCCACGCTCAGCGGGCCGGCAAAGCCGTCGAGGTGGGCGGTCAGCCAGCGTTCCAGCGCCGCCCCATCGATGGAGTGGGTGTCGGCCATGGGGTTGTCGGGGGAAGTGTTCATGGCCGTGGGGGTCTCCTGGGGGTCAGTGGTCGGCTTCGGCGATCCGGAGCAGGGCGTCCCGGTCGCGCACCACCAGTCCGCCCGGCTCGATGCGGATGGCGTCCTCGCGTTCCATGGACTTGAGTTCCTGGTTCACCCGCTGGCGCGAGGCGCCCAGCAGTTGCGCCAGTTCTTCCTGCGCCAGTTGCAGGCTGATGCGGTATTCGTTGCCGCTGGACAGGCAGGGCACGCCGTAGCTGCGCACCAGGTGCAGCAACTGCTTGGCCAGCCGCGCCCGCAGCGGCAGGGTGTTGAGGTCTTCCACCAGCCCGAACAGCGTGCGGATGCGGCGCGCCTGCAGCCGCATCAAGGCCTCGTACAGTTCCACGTGGGCGGCCAGAATTTTCTGGAAGTCGGTGCGCGACACACACAGCAGCGTGGTGGCACCGTGGGCGTAGGCATCGTGCGTGCGCTGGTCCCCGTCGAACATCGCCACGTCGCCAAACCACACGCCCGGCTCCACATAGGTCAGCGTGATCTGCTTGCCCGACAGGGAGGTCGAACTCACCCGCACCGCGCCCTTGGCCACCGCCGTCCATTCGGTCGGTGGGTCGCCGCGGGCAACGATCAGGTCGCCGTCCTTGTAACGTTTGACGTAAGCGCATCGCAGGATGTCGTGTCGCAGAGAAGGGGAAAGACTCGTGAACCAGCGACCGCTGTTGATCGCCTCACGTTCTTCCATTGTCAGAATCGGTTCGTCCATCGTCTGTCTTGTGAGTGACTGGGGGTGGGGGTACCTGTCCCTTGGGTGACCGGGGCAGGGCGAGGGGCTCAACGGTAGCGTGCCGGGCGTTTTTCCAGGAAGGCGGCGATGCCTTCACCACCGTTGGCGTGGTGCAGGTTGCGCACGAAGTGGTCGCGCTCCTGCTTCAGGTGCTGGTTCAGCGACTGGTCGGGTGCGGCGTTGACCAACTCCTTGATGCTGGCCAGGGTATTGGGGGCCTGGCCGTTGAGCCGTTCGCACAGCGCCAGGGCCTCGGTCAGGGC
>NZ_JAAQQT010000650.1:0-10786 GCF_011742065.1 Aquabacterium sp. A08 | reverse complement strand
GTAAGCGCGCGGTGATCCCATGTTGACCGCCACTGGCGGTCATGGCTGAGACTCAGATGGCACCGGTTTGCCAGCGATGCGGCAAGAGTTCGTCGATGCGACTGGCCTTGTGCGTTGGCAGCCGCGTGAGCACATCCTTGAGGTAGGCATACGGGTCGTGCCCGTTCATGCGTGCCGACTGGATCAGACTCATGACGGCCGCCGCTCTCTGGCCCGCGCGCAGGCTACCGGCAAACAGCCAGTTGTTGCGGCCGATGGCAATGGGCCGGATCTGGTTCTCGATCCAGTTGTTGTCCACGGGCAGTTGTCCGTCATCTGCAAACCGGGTCAGCGCCACCCAGCGCCGCAGGCTGTAGTCCAGTGTTTTGGCGGTTGCCGATCCGTCGGGGACCTGGCGCCGTTGCAGCGTCATCCATTCGTGCAGGGCGTCCAGGATCGGCCTTGTCTGCTGCTGTCGAACGATTTGCCGTTGTTCGGCGCCCAGTTCCTTGACTTCGCGCTCGATCTCATAGACCCGGGCGAACTGTTGGAGGGCGAACTCGGCGATCTGGCTCTGGTTGGCCGCGTGCAGATCGAAGAACTTGCGCCGGGCGTGGGCCAGGCAGCCCACCTCGGTCACGCCGCTGGCGATCAGGGCCTTGTAGCCGCCGAAGTCGTCGCAGGTCAGGCTTCCCTTCCAGGCCTTGTCGGTGCCATGGCCTAGGAAGCGCCGGGCATGCTCGCCCGAGCGGGACTCGCAGAAGTCGTAGACCACGGCTTTGATGCCCTCGAACGCCCCCGGCGCATAGGCCCAGAGGTAGGCGCGATGCGTCTTGCCATCGCCGGGCTTGAGCATGGCCACCGGTGTCTCATCGGCGTGCAGCACCCGGTGGCTGAGGATCTCGTCCTTCAAGGCCTCGACCAGCGGCTGCAACCGCACCCCGCAGGTGCCTACCCATTGCGCCAGGGTCGAGCGCGGGATGGCCAGGCCGGCGCGGCCGAAGATCGCCTCCTGGCGGTACAGCGGCAGATGATCTGCGTATTTGCCCACCAGCACCTGGGCCAGCAGGCCCGTGGTGGGGATGCCTTTGTCAATGACGTGCGCCTGGACCGGCGCCTGTTGAATGGTCTCGCACTGGGCGCAGGCCCACTTGCCGCGGATATGGCGCTCCACGCTGAAGACACCGGGCACGTAGTCCAGCTTCTCGGCCACGTCCTCGCCCACGCGTTTCATCTGGCAGCCGCATGCGCAGGTGGTAGACGTGGGTTCGTGGCGGATCTCGCGGCGCGGCAGGTGCGCCGGCAGGGGCAGGCGCTTGGCTTGTTTCTTCTCGGGAGTGGGCGGTGTTTGCGTCTGCGCCAGCGCGTCGATCTCGCTGGCCACGGCCGCCAGGTCGGCCTCGATCTCGTCTTCGAGCAGGCTCTTTTGCTCGGGGTTGAAGCGTTCGGACTGGGCTGCGAACTTCATGCGCTTCAAGAGCGCGTTCTCGTGCGTGAGCTTGTCGATGAGGGTCTGCTTGAAGGCCAGTTCCTGGTCCTTGGCGGCAGCGGCCTGCAGCATGGACAGCAGCGCCGAGCGCAGTTGCTCGGCGCTCAGGCTCTCCAGCGATTGCGGCTCCACCACCATGAGCATGACTGTGCCAGCACCGACACCGCTGCGCCATTGGCGCATGCACCAATTGGCAGGCAGAAGGCCAGCAATCAGATTCAGAGCACGGTGATGACACCACCATCGGCCAGGCGCTGCCAGGGCAGGCCCAGCACCAGAGCATCGAACTGTGGACGGCTGAGCGTAGCGGTCAATGCCCCCTCACGCGGCCAGACGAACTTGCCACTGTTCAGGCGCCGCGCTGCCAGCCACACCCCGATGCCGTCGTGCACCAGCACCTTCATGCGGTTGGCACGCCGGTTGGCAAACAGGTAGGCGTGATGCGGATGTGCTGCGCCGAAGACAGCCACCACACGGGCCAGGGCCGACTCTGTTCCGGCACGCATGTCCAGTGGCTCGGTGGCCAGCCACAGGGCGTCGATGCGGATCACTTGAGCAGGTCCCGCATCCAGGCCGCGCAGTGCTCGGCGGCCGAGACCGGCCAGGTCAGCGACACGCAGGTGGCGCCACGGCGCAACTCGATGCGGATGTCTGGAGCCGGCGCGCAGCTGGGCGCAGGTAACGCCACAGGCACGAAGGTCGGGACTTGCACCTCTGTGCTCGGGGCATGAGCCAGTCGGCGCCACTTGTGCACGACGTTGGCGTTGATGCCGTGCGATAGCGCCACGCTGGCCACCGAGGCTCCGGGCTGGGCGCACTCGGCCAGGATCTGCTGTTTGAGTTCGGCGCTGTGGCGCCGACGGGTCTTGATCTTCGCTTCAGTCATGGTGTCCACCTATCTCGTTTGGTGGACACCATCGTTGCCGCTTGGGCCGTCGACCTCAAGGGTGGGATGACCGCACGCTTACAAATCGATGTGAGGGCTCGCCTGCCAGCAATGGCGGGCGTGGATTGAAACCACAGAGTGAATCGTGCAGGAGAAACACATGAAACGGGCTCGCCTGCCAGCAATGGCGGGCGTGGATTGAAACAAGCAACACGCGAACGTGTTACCCGCTTCGCCCAAGGGCTCGCCTGCCAGCAATGGCGGGCGTGGATTGAAACTTCTACGGCGCGGATGAGCGCTTTACCACTTTGGGGGCTCGCCTGCCAGCAATGGCGGGCGTGGATTGAAACTTGGGCACGCTGCCGGTGTGGATCTTCGGCAGGTCGGGCTCGCCTGCCAGCAATGGCGGGCGTGGATTGAAACAGGGGTTCGACCGCCTGGGCCAGCTCGCCGCGAAGGGCTCGCCTGCCAGCAATGGCGGGCGTGGATTGAAACCGCCAGGCGAAGTCGGAGATGTGGGTGATCTGGAAGGGCTCGCCTGCCAGCAATGGCGGGCGTGGATTGAAACAAACATCCACCCCTTGGGCATTGGAGTCACTCCCAGGGCTCGCCTGCCAGCAATGGCGGGCGTGGATTGAAACAAAATGGTTTTCATGGGGTCAGCTCCAGAGGTAGGGCTCGCCTGCCAGCAATGGCGGGCGTGGATTGAAACTCCAGTTGCTCATGGTGGCCGCCTGGTCAGTGGGGCGGGCTCGCCTGCCAGCAATGGCGGGCGTGGATTGAAACCTCTGCGCGAGCGCTTTTCCCAAAGCGCACCACGGGGCTCGCCTGCCAGCAATGGCGGGCGTGGATTGAAACCAGCAGCCAGTCGGTGAAGGTGCCCAGCTCCAGGCGGGCTCGCCTGCCAGCAATGGCGGGCGTGGATTGAAACATCGACATGTCCGGCCAGTCAAAGACTGTTGATGCGGGCTCGCCTGCCAGCAATGGCGGGCGTGGATTGAAACATCGACATGTCCGGCCAGTCAAAGACTGTTGATGGGGCTCGCCTGCCAGCAATGGCGGGCGTGGATTGAAACAATCGTCAAGCCGACCATTGTCCTGACTGACTTTGGGCTCGCCTGCCAGCAATGGCGGGCGTGGATTGAAACACGCCGTCGCCCTTCTGGCCGCCTCGGCTGGTCACGGGCTCGCCTGCCAGCAATGGCGGGCGTGGATTGAAACCACCTCATCGGCAGAAGTGTCATCAACGAATGCAGGGCTCGCCTGCCAGCAATGGCGGGCGTGGATTGAAACTTTGGTGTACGTCCCCTACGTCCACCGAAAGGAAGGGCTCGCCTGCCAGCAATGGCGGGCGTGGATTGAAACTCGCCATGTGCGCCCGAGGCGTGGCCCACGTCGAACGGGCTCGCCTGCCAGCAATGGCGGGCGTGGATTGAAACGACCTGGGTCTGGAGGCAATCCCGTACTACACCGGGCTCGCCTGCCAGCAATGGCGGGCGTGGATTGAAGCCGGTATTGACCTGGACTCCAATTGTTAATTGGAGCACTTAGAGAACCAAGGCCGCAAAAGGAAACGCTGTGCTGAGTATCAACGAGTGAATTATCAAAACACTCCTTCAAAAGCCTTAGTCAACAACCATGCTGTCGCCCTTCAGCAGGCCTGGGCGCAAGCGCAGTAGCCCCTCCGCCCAGGCCTGCGTCACCGTCAATGTCAAAGGGATGCGCCACAGCATTTGCCCGCCGACCCCCAGCCCACCACCCCCGAGCCTGCGCACGCGCCCCTACCCCCGCACAAAAAACAGCCCACTCATGCCCACCCCGGTGGCCACCACCGCGCCGCGCACCCAGGCCACCGGCAGCCGCTGGGCCCAGTGGGCGCCCGCATAACCGCCGGCGGTGGCGGCCACCATCATCAGCAGCGCCGGGCCCCAGGCGATGGCGCCGGCCAGGGCGAAGGTGGCCACCGACAGCACCGACAGCACCAGCGAATTCAGGTTCTTCAGCGCATTGGCGCGGTGCAGCAGGGGCTCGCCGGTCACGGTGTACAGCGCCAGCAGCAGAATGCCCAGCCCGCCGTTGAAGTAGCCGCCGTACACCGCCACCGCCAGCAGCCCCAGCGGGCGCCAGCGTTCCAGCGGGTGGGCGGCGCCGGCTGGGGCGCCGCCGCCACGGCGGGCCAGCCACGGTCCCAGCACGAACAGCGCGGTGGCAAACAGCAGCAGCCACGGCACCAGGCCGCTGAACACGCGCGCCGGCGTCACCAGCAGCAGCAGGGCGCCGGCCACGCCGCCCACCGCCGCCAGCAGGGTTTCCTGGCGCAGCCGCGCGCCGGGCAGGCGCTGCAGTTCGGCCCTGAAGCCCAGCGTGCTGCCCAGGTAGCCGGGGCTGACGGCCAGCGCGCTGGTGGCGTTGGCCACAATCGGCGGCACGCCGGCAAACACCAGCGCCGGGAAGGTGAGAAAGCTGCCGCCGCCGGCAATGGCGTTGAGCACCCCCGCGGCAAACGCCGCCAGGGCCAGCAGGGCCGAGGTGGTCCAGGGTTCCATACAGGTCAATCCAGTGGGAGTCGAATGTCGTCGCGCACCAGGCGCTCGTAGGCGTCGGCCGGCACCGGCGGGCTGAACAGGTAGCCCTGCAGCTGGTCGCAGCCCAGCGCGCGCAAAAAGGCCATCTGCTCGCGCGTTTCCACGCCTTCGGCCACGATTTCCTGGCGCATCTGCTGCCCCATGGTGACGATGGCGCGGGCAATGGCGCAGTCGTCGTTTTGCTGCGGAATGCCGGTGACGAAGGAGCGGTCGATCTTGAGCGTGGTGATCGGAAATTTCTTCAGGTAGGCCAGGCTGGAGTAGCCGGTGCCGAAGTCGTCCAGCGCGATGCCCAGGCCCATGGCGGCCAGCTCGTTCATGATGGGCACCACCTCGTCGGCGCCGCGCACCATCAGGCTTTCGGTGATTTCCAGCTTCAACTGCTGCGGCGCCAGGTCGTGCATGGCCAGCAGCGCGTCCAGGCGCTTGGGCAGGTATTTGTCGAACTGCCGCGCCGACAGGTTGACGGCCAGCGGCGGCATGGACAGGCCCTGCGCCTGCCAGTCGCGCAGCTGGCGGCAGGCCTCGTGCAGCACCCAGTCGCCCAGGTCGCGGATGAGGCCGGAGTCCTCGGCCACCGGCACAAAATGCCCCGGCCCCAGCAGGCCGCGCTGCGGGTGCTGCCAGCGCACCAGCGCCTCGGCGCCGACGATGCGGCCGGTGCGCAGGCTGACCTTGGGCTGGTGGTACAGGCACAGCTCGCCGTGGGCCATGGCGTGGCGCAGCTCGCCCTCGATGCGGAAGCGCTCGGTGGCGCGTTCGTTCATCTCGGGGCTGAAGTAGCAGATCGGGGTGTTGGGGTCGTCCACCCGCTGGTTGGCCAGTTCGGCGCAACGCAGCAGGGCGGCGGTTTCCATGCCGTTGTCCGGGTACAGGGCAATGCCCACGCTCACCGGGCAGTCCACCGTGACGCCGTGCAGCACATAGGCCGGCCGAAGCAGCGCCAGCAGCTTGTGCGCCACCAGGCCGGCGTGTTCGCGCTGGCGCATGTTGGGCAGGGCCACGGCCAGTTTGTCGTGCCCCAGCCGGGCCAGAATGTCTTGCTCGCGCAGCGCCTGCTGCAGCCGTTGGCCGGCCTGGGCCACCAGCTCGTCGCCCACCTCGTGGCCCAGGGTGTCGTAAATCCAGCCCAGGCGCTGCAGTTGCACCACCAGCACCGCGCCCAGGCCCTGGTCGCGTTTGGCCTGGCTCAGGGCCTGGCCCAGCAGCTGGCCCAGCAGCAGGCGGTTGGGCAGGCCGCTGATGTGGTCGACGTTGGCCAGGTGTTGCCGCCGGACCTCGGTGTCGCGGGGGTGGCCGATGTCGGAAAAAATCGAGAACGCGTGGGTGGCCTGGCCCTGGGCGTCGCGCACAGTGCTGATGCAGACCGACAGCGGCACCAGTTCGCCGCTGCGGCGGCGGGCCAGCACCTCGCCCAGCCACAGGCCGGCGCCCTGCAGGGCCGTCTGCACCTGGGTGCGCAGCGCGTCGCCGTCGCGGCCGCTGCCCAGCAGGTCGGCGGTCTGGCCCAGCGCATCGGCCGCGCTGTGGCCGGTGATGCGGCTGAACGCCGCGTTGACCATCACGATCTGGCCGTGCGCGTCGGTCACCATCACGCCCTGGTGGCTGTGTTCCACCAGGCTGACGCAAAGGCGCAACCGGTCGGCCGCGCTCAGGGGCCGCTCCAGCGGCCGGTACTCGGCGCACAGGCCGGTGGGGTCGCCGTCGGCGTCGGTGTCCAGCCGCAGGGTCAGCGCCACCTGCACCGGCTGCCCGGCCTTGGTGCGGCGCCAAACGGTGGTGCTGGCCGGTGTTGCCCCCGGGCCGGGGGGGGCGAGCTCGGCGAAGTCGCCGTCGGCGGGGCCGCACAGCAGCAACAGGTGCTGGCCCAGTGCCTCGGCGGCGCTGAAGCCGAAGAAGGCGCTGGCCGCGTCGTTCCAGCCGGTGATGAAGCCGGCCAGGTCCAGCCGCACCGCGGGCAGCGGGGCCGGGGCGGGCGCCGGTTCAGGCCGCGGGTCCATGGCCCGGTGCGTTGTCGGTCAGGTGCAGCATCCAGCCGCAGGCCTGCAGCAGCAGGGTGTTGAAGGCGTCGGGGCCCACGCCCCAGGGGGCCAGTGCGTGGGCGGTGGCGTCGGCGTCGTGGCGTTCCACGGCTTCCCAGGCGGTCAGCAATGGGCCCAGCTCGCCTTGGCGGTCCACCAGCGCGGCGTGCAGGGCGTCGGGCACGCGGATGGTGCGCAGCATTTCCACCAGCGGGGTGCCGAACAGCACCCCCAGCATGGAGAACATGCCGGTCATGAAGGCCTGGTCCTGCGCGCTGCGGTCCAGCCCGGTGGCCTGGGCCAGCAGTTCCATGCCGCGCGCGCGCAGGCTGACGTGGGCCATCAGCATGGCGCTGCGCTCGTCGTCGTCGCGGGCGGCGAACAGCAGCAGGTTGAGCCAGCGCTTGAGCTGCTGGCGCCCGAGCATGAGGATGGCCTGGCCGAAGCTGGTGATTTCGCGCCGGCTGCCCACCGCCACCGAATTCACCAGCCGCAGCAGCTGGTAGGACAGGGCGGCGTCGTGGCGGAACACGTCTTCCAGGGCGTGGGTGTCGGCGTCGTCGGTCACCATCTGGAGCAGCTGCAGGGCGCGCTGGCGCGAGGCGGCCTGGGCCACGTTGGGTTTGGCTGGCGGGGCCAGGTACCAGTCGCCCTGGCACCAGCGGGCCTGGGCCGGCCAGGGGGTGCCGCCCGCGGGGGTGTCGTGCGCGTCCAGCAGCGGGTGGCCCAGGTCGCGCACGGCGGCCTGGTGTTCGGCGGGCCAGCCGGCCACCGCCACGCGCGGCCAGGCGCAGGGCAGGGCCGCGGCCAGCTCCGCCAGGGCCGGGCTGCGCAGCCAGTCCAGCGCCGGGGCGGCGGTGGCGGGGCGCACGTGCCAGCGCAGGGCGCCCAGGCGCCGGTCGGGGCCGGCCAGCAGTTCAACAAACACCAGCGGGTGGGGGGCGGGGTCGGACGGTTCGCTCATGGTGGGGGACGGGCTGAAAGCGCACGCGGTGCGTGTCCCTCATCGTAACCCGCCGGCGGGTGCGGTGGCTGCCTACAATCCAGCATCTTGCCCCGACCACGATGAACACCCCTGCCCACGCCCCCCAGCCCGCGCGCCTGCCGCTGTACGTGGACCTGGACGGCACCCTGGTGCGCAGCGACACCTTGCACGAGTCGGTGCTGTTGCTGCTGCGCCTGAGCCCGCTTTACCTGTTGCGCATGCTGTGGTGGCTGCTGGGCGGCAAGGCCGCGTTCAAGCGCCGCGTGGCCGAACACGCCTGCCCCGCGGCCGAGCAGCTGCCCTACACCCCCGCCTTCCTGGCCTGGCTGCGCGCCCAGCACGCCAGCGGGCGCTCGCTGGTGCTGGCCACCGCCGCCGACGCCCGCATCGCCCACGCCGTGGCCGACCAACTCGGTCTGTTCACCGACGTGCTGGCCAGCAACGCCGGCCCCGAACGGCTGAACCTGAGCCGGCGCCACAAGCGCGAGGCCATCGAGCGCCACGCCCGCGCCCAGGGGCACGCCGCTTACGCCTACGCCGGCAACAGCGCCGACGACCTGCCGGTCTGGGCCGGTGCCGCCGAGGCGGTGGCCGTCAACGCCCCCGGCGGGGTGCTGGCGGCGCTGCGGCGGACCCACCCCGGGGCCGAGGTGTTCGCCGCCGAGCCGCCCACCCTGCGCCAGTGGCTCAAGGCGGTGCGCCTCACCCAGTGGGCCAAGAACGCGCTGCTGTTCGTGCCCTTGCTGGCCGCCCACCGCTGGGACGCGCCGGCCTGGGCGCCGGTGGCGCTGGCCTTTGTCGCCTTCGGCCTGTGCGCCTCGGCCACCTACCTGATCAACGACCTGCTGGACCTGCCCAACGACCGCCGCCATGCCCACAAACGGCACCGGCCGCTGGCGGCGGGGCGCATCGGCATCGCCGCCGCGGTGGGGCTGATGGCGCTGATGTTCCCGGCCGCCTACGCGCTGGCCTGGGCGGTGTCGCCGGCCTTCCTGGGCATGCTGCTGCTGTACACCGGCATCACCCTGGCGTATTCGGTGCAGCTCAAGCGGGTGGCGCTGCTGGACGTGCTGCTGCTCTCCGGCCTCTACACGCTGCGCCTGGGCGCCGGGGCGCTGGCCGCGGGGGTGGAATTGTCGAACTGGCTGCTGGCGATTTCGCTGTTCCTGTTCCTGGGGCTGGCGCTGGTCAAGCGCTGCGCCGAGCTGGAGGAGGTGCTGCTGGACACCGAGGTGGACCGCGCCCGCGGCCGCGGCTACCACCAGGACGACCTGCCCGGCCTGCGCGCCATGGGCGTGGCCAGCGGCTTCCTCACGGTGATGGTGCTGGCGCTTTACATCGACAGCCAGAACGGCCGCGAGCTGTACGCCCAGCCCGAATGGCTCTGGGGCGTGGCGCCGCTGCTGCTGTGGTGGATCATGCGGCTGTGGCTGAAAACCGGCCGGCGCGAACTGCACGGCGAAGACCCGCTGCAGTTCGCCCTGCACGACCGCTTCAGCTGGGCGGTGCTGGGCGGCATGGGGCTGCTCGGTGCCCTGGCCACCTGGGGGGCGTGAGGTGGGCGGCAAAACCCTGCCCCTGCTGCTGGCGCTGGTGTGCGTGTGCCTGTCGGCCGGCGCCCAACTGGCCATGAAGGTCGGCATGTCGCCCGCGGGCGGCAGCGGCGGCGTGGGCGGCACCTACCTGCAGGCGCTCACCAACCCCTGGGTCTGGCTCGGGCTGGGCCTGTACGGCGTCAGCGCCGTGGCCTGGCTGTGGGTGTTGTCGCGGCTCGACGTGGGCCTGGCCTACCCCCTGGTCAGCCTGGGCTTCGTCATCACCCTGGTGGCGGGCGTGTTCTGGCTGGGCGAACCCTGGTCCTGGCCGCGCCTGGCCGGGGCCGCCTTGATTGTGCTGGGCGTGCTGCTCATGGCCAGCGACGCGTGAGGATGCAACGATGAACCGACCCGCCGGCCTGCTGCCGACCGGCGCGGGGGACGGCCTGGCGCCGGCCCGCCGCGTGTTTGCCTGGATGTTCTGGCTGACCTTGGCCCTCAAGCTGGGGCTGGCCGCCGGTTTCCCCATGACCGGCGACGAGGCCTTTTTCTACCAGTGGGGCGTGTACCCGGCGCTGGGCTATTCCGACCACCCGCCCATGATCGGCTGGTGGCTGGCCGCCCTGCGTCAGGTGAGCGAGCACCCACTGGCGCTGCGTTCGGCCACGCTGCTGGTCACCAGCGCCATCGCCCTGGGCGTGGTGGACCTGGCCCGGCGCTTTCTGCCGGCCGAGCGCGAGGCCACCGCCTGGTGGGCCGGCGCGGTGTACCTGGCCATGCCGTGGTCCTGGCTGTTCGTGCTGGTCACCACCGACACGCCGCTGATCTTCTTCATGGCCCTGTCGGCCTGGGCCTTTTTGCGCGCCGAGGCCGCCGGCGGCCGCGCCGGCTGGTACGCGTTGGCCGGTCTGTGTGTGGGGCTGGCGTTTTTGTCCAAGTACTTCGCGGCCCTGCTGGGGCTGGCCTACGCCGCCTACGTGCTGGGCTGGCGCCGCGACCGCTGGTGGGCGCTGCCGTGGATGTTCCTGTTCGCGGCGCCATCCATCGCCCTGAACCTGTACTTCAACGCCACCCACGGGTGGGCCAACATCATGTTCAACTTTTACAACCGCAACGAGGGCAGCCGCTGGCAGTGGCAGACCTTCGCGGTGTACCTGGGCATGGCGCTGTACCTGTTCACCCCCTGGCTGCTGGCCGCGGCGCTGCGCGCCCGGGGCCGCGCTGTGCCCATGGGCCGGGTGCTGCTGGTGCTGTGGGCCTTCCCCATGCTGGTGTTCGCGCTGCTGGGCCTGCGCCGCAGCATCGG
>NZ_JAAQQT010000649.1:0-12683 GCF_011742065.1 Aquabacterium sp. A08 | reverse complement strand
GCAAGGAGGACCCCATGTGGCTCATCACACCAGTAGGATTTTTCAGCATCGTCCAGAAACCCAGCGACGTGGCAACAGACACCCTGACCGTGCGCGCACGCGTTCGGGCTGACCTGGAAGCGCTGCGCGAGCAGTACCTGCCCGGCCTGGGGGATATCCAGGAGAGCCAGGTCAACGACTACCGCTTCCGCGCCGTGGCACCCCGTGCCGAGGTGGCCGCTGCCATGGCCAGCCTGGTCAACCAACTCAACTACAGCAACTTCAAGAGCCAGGTCTCGAAAGTCCAGGGACCGAACCGGGCCCACCTGTACCACGACGTCTGGGATGTGCTGTACCGCTTGCAGACCCAGCCGCAGACGTACAGCAAGTCCAGCAAGCCCTGAATGAAGACACCAGCTGCATCAGCGTGGGCCACGGTGAGTCCGGTAATCCACCCCAGGCCCGATGACCACGGCCAACCGGTCGCGATCAAGCACCCCAGCCAGCCCAGCGGCCTGGAAGCCTGGTCCGATGCAATGGCCATCGCCTGCGTGGTGCCGGACGGGCCCATGCCGGCATCGATCAACGGCGTGCCAGCATCGTCCTGGCAGGCAGCGCCTCACTCGAACGAGGGGTGGGAGGCATTGGCGGCCGAGCACTGGGTCCCTGAACCCGAGTTCGATGTCCCAGCCGCAAAGAAGGCGGCGGGCGTGGTGATTCGTGAGCCCGATGGGCGCATCTGGGTGGTGGTGCCCAGCAACGCCTTTGGCGGTTACCAGGCCACGTTTCCCAAGGGCAAGATGGACAAAGGGCTGTCCACCCAGGCCACAGCACTGGTGGAGGCTTATGAAGAGTCAGGCCTGCAGGTGCGACTGGTCCGACACCTGGTCGACGTCAAACGCAGCACCAGCTACGCACGCTACTACCTGGCCGAGCGGGTGGGCGGCAATCCCGCCGACATGGGCTGGGAATCGCAGGCGGTGATGCTGGTGCCTCAGGAGCAACTGCCGCTGGTGTTCAACAGCCCGAACGATCGCCCCATTGTCGATGCTTTGGAAAGCCGGTCGGCGGATGAACCCCACTGATGTGGAGGTCACCGCCAAAGTCGAGCCTTCACTCCCAGACGTCGAGCTTGTCACCCATGAGGAGCGATGAACCGCCGCTGGTTTCAAGCTTGCCGGTGATCTCGACGGTAGCCACTGTCGGCAACCCGGCAAGCTTGTTTCTGATCACTTCCTTTTTCACCAAGACCTTCAGCTTGCCGATTTCCTCCATTTCGAGGTAGGCGTCGTTGTGGGGCTGGATCTGGCTTGTCACAAACGTCAATTGGACTCGGATCGCCCGGTCCTTGTACTGCTCTGGAAACAGCTCGAGCTGCTTGAGGTCTGTGACCGTAATCGGCCTGGGAAATGTCAGTCGCTCCACGGGCAGACCGTTTGCCCCCAGTGTGACCTTGGCCGGGTAGCGGGCATCGCCTTCGGCGTGGACCACAAAATCATCGGCTTCGATGCGGTACATGAAGCCGCAGCCGTTGCACTGGTCAGTCGCCTTGACCTTGAATGTGATGGTGTATTTCTTTTTGGAATCCAAACCGATGCTTTGCCATTTTTTCACTGCCCGGTTGGACAATTCCAGGTAACCGTACTTTGAGACATCTCTTCCATCCCTGCTCATGAGCATCTGAGAAGACCCGGTTTTCAACAGCGAGGCACTCACCCGATTGAGATACAAGTACACCTCCCGACCGGCATAAGCGGGCACGTTACTGAAGTACGTCCCGGCGTCCACAACTTCAATGTGCTTTGGGAAGTGCGCCGTCTGCTCAGACGCGGACTCCACACCATCGGCCCCCTGGGGACTGCACCCCTGCAGCACCAGCGCCCCGACGAGCAGGGCGCACCACAGTTTCACGCGCAACCCCAGGCCCAGCAGACCATCCCATGCGCCCAACAGCTGCTGCCGGCGTTTGTTGGTCAAGTGATCGGTTTTTTCGTTCATGTTGCTCTCTGTTGGTTTCATAAGTTTTAAAAGGGTTTCAAACACCGTGGATCCAAACGCGATGTTTTTTGACGATGCGAGGCATGCCCAAACCTGCCTCCGACCCCAGCGGCTACTCGCTGCGTCTGATTTTTGCCCGCAACATCCGCATGGCCCGCATCGCCAAAGAGATGTCACAAGAGGCCTTGGCACACGAAGCCAATCTGGACCGGGCCTTCGTCGGCACCCTGGAGCGGGGATCCCGCAACATCAGCATCGACAACATCGAACGGCTGGCCCAAGCGGTGGGCTTGCCTGCACACGAACTGCTCGACCCCAATCTGGCGGAGTTGCGCGGATTCGACCCGACCCAGATGCGCGCCCCCCGCACGGCCAGACCGTAGCCTTGGACCGCGATCATCAAACGCTCAGGTCTGGGTGATTCACTTGTCATGATCGCTTATAAAGGGTTTCAAACACATCATAAAAGGCGAGTGTAGTGGATGCGAAATCGCTGGCGGCTACACCACATCGCGACCCGAGGCACCCGCTCTGGCGATGAAGAGCTGCTGCAGCGAAACGCGCCAAGACTGCCCATCGGTCGCCCGCAAGGCCAGGAACTGGGGCGACGCGCGCGCCACCGAAGCCAGTTCCAGGCGGGCGTTATAGGCAACCCCCCAGGGGCCAGGGAGCCTGGCGTCGAGCAGCAGGAGCGCCTGCGCCACACCGTCCAACAGCTCCACCCCGCAGACCGTGGACCAGCGGGTGTGCTGCCCATCGCCGTACTGGATGATCGGCACCGCGTTTTCAAGAACCGCCTGTAGCACCCGCTCTCCGATCGGCTGGGGGGTGATCATGGGGACGGCTTCACAAACGATCCCGGGCTGGCACTGCTGGGCCAGCTCGATCGGATCGGCGAGACCGGCCAGGTCGACCTGCGTTGACCCTGTGGTTTCCGGTCTCCACCCGCACAACAACCGAGCCGCCTGCATCCAGGCGACACTTGCGCTCGCTGCGGGTATTTCGACTTCCCGGTGCAGGCACGCATACCGCCAGTGCCCCGCCGCTGTTTTGACGCGGCACTCCACCTCGGTGCGGGCGCGCAGCCCGTTAACAAAGCGGTGGCAGAGGCCGCTCATTGCAGACCTCCTGCGCCAACACCCTCGGTCATCCCCAGCAAGGCGCGCTGCTGCTCCCAGTCCATGGGCAAGGGCATGCACTTCATCAACTTGGTGGCGTTCAGCGACATCGGTTGCCGGCCTTGTGCGATGGCTTGCACGATGTCCGGTGCCAACAGCGCCAGGTGGAGCATCCGGGTGACGTAGCCAGGGGAGACCTGCTCGGCGTTGGCGATTTCTCCAGTGCCTTGGCCTTGTTGCGTCATCCGATCGAGCCAACTCTGCGCTTTGCCGATCAGGCCCAGCAAAGTCGTGTCTGGCTCTCGCGGCACCTGCGGACCGTTGCCCTGGGGGCTCACCACCAACCGGACGGCCCCGCCACAGCGTTTGCGCTCGGCCTCCACCTCGATCTCGACCAGCGTGGGGACGGGGTCCGACGCCGGTCCGGGTTCCGACCCACCTCCAGGGTTGACCTTCACGATGCCACAGCCGATCAGGTCCAGGGTGATGCGCACCGACGACGGCCCAACCAGCACAGCGTCCACACAACCCCCGACCCGCTCACGCGGGTTCAGTTGCAACTGGGCCGCCAGGAGCTTGCCCGCCGTCACCGCATACTGGGCGATCTGGGCGTTGCACCAACCCACCGCATCGACCAAGCGTTGTTCGTCGTTTGTCCACTGGACGATGGCGGCGATGACCAACTCCTCCAGTTCGTTGGCGGGCAGTCGCACCGGCTCGCCCGGCTCGTCGATGGGGGTCACGTAGTAGCGGTAGCGCTTGTTCCCCTTGCGGGCGTGGGAAGGCACCAGACGGCGTCCCTGTTCATCGACCAGCTTGCCCGCCAGCAGACTCGGGTGGGCCGCGTGCGATTGGGTCTTGTGCCCTTGCCGGTTGTCCGCGAGCCGCTGCTGCACCTGATCCCACAAGGCTTGGTCCACGATCGCCGGGTGTTGCCCCGGGTGGACTTCATGGTGGTGGGTGGTCATCCCGATGTAGACCGGGTTGCTCAGGATGCGGTAGAGGTGGCCACGGCTGTAGGGCTTGTTGCCACCGAAGCCCGGCCGCTTGTGCGAGCGCTCCGGGGTGTGCCAGCCGCGGGCCTGCAGTTCCTCGAACAGTTCACCCACACCACCGAGCTTCAGGTACAGCCGGTAGATTTCCCGGATGCGTTCGGCTTGTTCCTCGTCGGGCTCCAAGGTGCGGCCGTTGGCCCGGTAGCCCACTGGGACCAGGCCCCCCATCCACAAGCCCTTGCGCTTGGACGCAGCGATCTTGTCGCGGATGCGCTCACCGGTCACCTCGCGCTCGAACTGGGCAAAGGACAGCAACACGTTGAGCGTCAAACGCCCCATCGAGGTGGTGGTGTTGAACTGCTGGGTGACCGAGACAAAGGAAACGCCCCGGTCGTCAAAGAGCTCCACCATCTTGGCAAAGTCCGCCAGGGAGCGCGTCAGGCGGTCCACCTTGTAGACCACGATCACCTTGACCTTG
Organism: Aquabacterium sp. A08; assembly: GCF_011742065.1. Classification (NCBI taxonomy): domain Bacteria; kingdom Pseudomonadati; phylum Pseudomonadota; class Betaproteobacteria; order Burkholderiales; family Sphaerotilaceae; genus Aquabacterium; species Aquabacterium sp. A08. The sequence continues at coordinate 8,115 of NZ_JAAQQT010000649.1, read as the reverse complement.
CCGGCTTCGATGTCGGCGATCAGGCGTTGCAGGGCAGGGCGCTCGGTGTTTCCACCAGAGAAACCCCCATCGTCGTAGGTCGTGGGCACCAAGGTCCAGCCCAGGGCCTTCTGGCTCAGGATGAACGCCTCGCACGCTTCGCGCTGGGCGTGCAGCGAGTTGAAGTCTTGCTCCAGGCCCTCCTCGGAGGACTTGCGCGTGTAGATGGCACAGGGCAGGGTGGCCAGTGAGGCCATGTTGGCCTTGTGGGCCATTGCCTTCAGGGAGGCAGCGGTCTTGCGGGCCATCAGCGTTTGATCCCGAAGAAGGCCGGCCCTGACCAGGGGGTGCCGGTGATGGCACGCGCAACGGCGCTCAGGCTGCTGAAGTGCTTGCCCTGGTGCTCAAAGCCTTGGGCCAGAACCAGCACCTCGTGGGTCGCACCTTGCCATTCCCGTAAGAGGCGGGTGCCGGGGGCCAATGTGGTGCCCGACCTCGGTGGGTGGGTGAGAGACATGGACGAGACCGATGTCCCCTTGGCCGCGAACGGTGAGACCTGGTGCTGTGCGTGCCAGGCCAAGACTCGACGCATCAAGGCCACCTGCACGTGGGCGGGGGGATCGCGATGAAACAGGGTGTGCCATTGCTGGGCCAGGGTGGTGCGGTCGGCTGACGCCAAATCGCCCACCACGCTTGCCACCATGCCCGAAGCCACATCGGAGGCCGTCGCCGACATCACACCCACCTGGGACTTGAAGACCGAACCCGTTTGATACGGTGCCGAAGCACCGATGGAGGCATTCACCTGCGCGCTCATGCGGATGCTCCCGCGATGCGGTACAGGCGGGTTCCATCGACCGTCTCGAGCGTCACCGACAAGCCCATATGCTTGCGCAAGGTGCCGCTGATCATGCCGCGCACCGTGTGCGCCTGCCAGCCGGTGAGGGCGGTCAGTTGGGCCATGGAGGCGCCGCTGGGCGTGCGGAGCAGCGCGATCAGCTGGGCCTGCTTGCTCTGCGCGGGAGGCGTGCAAACTGGCTCTGTCCCCTCAGCCGGGGGGTGTTCGGTGCGGGAGCGTTTGACCGGTGTGCCGGCTTTTGCCTTGATCGACTTCGAGGGCGACGCAGCGGCCTTGTTGGGCGGTGGTGTGGCGGGGTTGGCTGACTTGGGGGATGGTGTGCGTTTCATTCTTACTCCCGTGCCTGACTGGGCACGGGGGTAGTAACGCTCTACTTCACGGGTCGATCAACTTCTTTGAAGAGTAGCCGTGGTGTGTGGTCGAGATAGCGAGGCGGACTTGATGTGATTGGAAAAATGGTGCTGTTTGTGCGATGTCGATATCGCTCACCGGGACGTCGATGGCCATGGCAAGTATGCAAGTACAAAGATGCCTGGTAGGTGGCCATCTGCTCTCTTCAAATTTGAAGATGGTGTGCCAGTAGGGGGCGAAGAGCTTCGGCCATGGTCACCATGGCTTTGGGTGTAGCAGGACGTGAATCAGCACTGGGTGCCTTGCGTCGCTGCACTGGGCTGTTCGCAGCGCTGGTAACCCTGCAAGACACCTGAATCGGTCCGGCATCTGTTTTGGGTTCCAAACCCCGGTACGATGCGATCAAAACGGCACCCCATGAGGTGCCTTGGCTTTTGCAGGGGGATGGTTTGTGTGCCGCCCTCTGCGCGTGACTTGTGCAGTGACACCATGAACCAACAAAACCTCGCCTCCGACATCTGGAACATCGCCGACACCCTGCGCGGTGACTTCAAACAATCCGAGTTCGGTCGCGTCATCCTCCCCTTTGCCGTGCTGCGTCGCCTGGAGTGTGTGCTGGAGCCGACCCGCTCGGCCGTCCTCGCCCAGTACGAAGCCGTGAAGACGACCGGCATTGACCTGGACCTGGTGTTGCCCGCCACGGCACAGGCCAACTTCTACAACGTGTCGCAGTTCAACCTGGCCACGTTGGGCTCCACCAGCACCCGAGCCAACCTAGAAGACTATGTGGCCAAGTTCTCGGCCAACGCTCGTCAGGTGTTCGAGCACTTTGAATTCGGCAAGTGGCTGGAAAAGCTCGAAAAAGCCAATCTGCTGTACATGGTGGCCAATCAGTTTGCCAACCTGGGCCTCCACCCCAATGTGCTGACCAACCACGAGATGGGGTTGGTGTTCGAGCACCTGATCCGCAAGTTCGCCGAAAGCGCCAACGACACCGCCGGGGAATTCTTCACCCCGCGTGACGTGGTGCGCTTGGTCACCACCCTGGTGTTCGCCACCGACCATGAAGCCCTCAACGGCCAGGGTGTGATCCGCACTGTGTACGACTGTGCAGCGGGAACGGGTGGCTTCCTCTCCAGCGCCATTGAACAGGTGCAGGAATGGAACCCCAACGCCAAGCTGGTGCCCTACGCCCAGGAGCTGAACCCGGAGACCTACGCCATCAGCGTGGCCGACAAGCTGATTCAGGGCTACGACGTGCGCAACCTGAAGCTGGGCAACACCCTCAACAACGATCAGCTGCGCAATGAACGCTTCGACTACTGCCTGGCCAACCCGCCCTTTGGCGTGAAGTGGGAGAAGGTGCAGGCTGACGTGAACGCTGAACACGTCAACGAAGGCTTTGCCGGCCGCTTTGGTCCTGGTCTGCCACGGGTGGGTGACGGCTCCTTGCTGTTCCTGATGCACCTGCTAAGCAAGCGCAAACCAGTGGACGAGCACAGCAAAGGCACCCGCATCGGCATCGTGCTGTCGGGGAGTCCTCTGTTCAACGGAGGTGCGGGCAGTGGCGAGAGCGAAATCCGCCGCTGGATTCTGGAGAACGACTGGCTCGAGGCCATCGTGGCCTTGCCCAACGACCTGTTCTACAACACCGGCATTGGCACCTACATCTGGGTGCTGAGCAACCACAAGGCAGCAGAGCGCAAAGGCCTGGTGCAACTGATCGACGCCAGTGCCCTGCACACGCCCATGCAGAAGTCGCTGGGCAGCAAGCGCAAGCGCCTGTCGGAAGACCAGATCGCCGAGATTGCCCGCCTGCTGCAAGACATGCCCAACGAGGGCATCAGCAAGTTGTTCAAGACCACCGACTTTGGCTACCGCCGCATCACCGTGGAACGCCCGCTGCGCATGCGGTTTGATGCCACCGAAGCCCGCATTGCCAACTTCAACGCCGTCACCAGCCAGGCTCACGCCGACAAGCTCGCCGGTGTGAGCGGCACCTTTGACAGCCTTGACGCACTGCTCAAAGCCGCTGGGATCAAGAAGCTGACCAAGGCCCACCTGAAGGAGCTGATGGCCACCGTGGGCATCAAAGACCCAGACGCCCAGCCCATGAAGGACATGAGCGATAAAGGTGGGGGCAACGTCATGCCCGATGCGGACCTGCGCGAGTTCGAGAATGTGCCACTGGGCCAGCCCATTGCCGACTACTTTGCCAAGGAAGTGCTGCCCCACGTGCCAGATGCCTGGATCGACGGAGGCAAGAAGGACGAGAAAGACGGCCAGGTGGGCATCGTCGGTTACGAAATCAACTTCAACCGCTACTTCTACCAGTACCAGCCGCCCCGACCGCTGGCGGCCATTGACGCCGACCTGAAGGCTATTGAAGCGGAGATTGCCGCGCTGCTGGGTGAGGTGACGGAATGAGTCACTACAAGCCGTACTCGGCTTACAAGGATTCGGGGGTGGAGTGGTTGGGAAAAGTGCCGGAGCATTGGGATGTGAAGCAGTTGAAATACATCACCAGTCACATTGGCAGTGGAAAAACACCAACCGGAGGAGCTGAGGTCTACCAAGATAACGGTGTTTTGTTCTTGCGTAGCCAGAACGTCTATGAAGATGGGTTGAGACTTGATGATGCCGTCTTTATCGCCGAAGAAGTTGATCAAGAAATGGCCGGTTCCCGTGTCTGTGAGCATGATGTGTTGCTCAACATCACGGGGGCATCAATTGGACGTTCTTGTCAAGTTCCTGCTGGATTTCAGTCGGCAAACGTGAATCAGCATGTCTGTATTCTTCGCACAGTTCGAACAGCCTCGGCCAAATGGCTTTCGCTGTGCCTGCCAAGTCGCACAGTACAGGCACAGATTGATTTTTCACAAAACGGTGCCGGACGTGAAGGTCTGAATTTCGAGCAAATTGGCAACATGTACGTTGCTGTACCGTCTGAGGCCGAAACTACGGTCATAACTAACGCCATCGACCGCGAAACCACCCGCATCGACGCCCTCATCACCAAGAAAACCCGCTTCATCGAACTGCTGCGCGAGAAGCGCCAAGCCCTCATCACCCATGCCGTGACCAAAGGGCTTGACCCCAACGTGAAGATGAAGGACTCCGGGGTGGAGTGGCTGGGGGAGGTGCCGGAGCATTGGGAGCTCGTGCCATTGAAATACATTTCACCCAGTCTCACGGTCGGTATCGTTGTGAATCCGAGCGATTATGTTTCTGATGTAGGCCTACCGTTTTTGTACGGCGGTGACATCAGTGAAGGGATAATTTCTTCGGAAACTGCTCGGCGTATTTCCCTGGAGGATAGTCAGCGTAATGCTAAGACCAGATTGATGGCGGGGGATCTTGTAACCGTCCGCGTCGGAGCCCCTGGGGTTACCGCCGTCGTCCCACCAGAATGCGAGGGAGGTAACTGTGCTTCTGTCATGCTGATCCGTCGAGGAGGCTTCGATTCCGATTGGCTTTGTTACGTCATGAACAGTCGCGTGGTACGTTATCAAGTTGAAGTCGTTCAGTACGGCGCTGCACAGGAGCAGTTCAATATTAGCCATGCTGTTGATTTCATGGTTCCTGTACCACCTCGACAGGAACAATCTGAAATTGCAGCCAAACTAAATCAAGAAGGACAACGTGTTGATGCCTTACTGGTCAAAACCGAGCGCAGCATCGAACTCCTAAAAGAGCGCCGCTCTGCCCTCATCACCGCCGCTGTCACCGGACAGATTGATCTGAGGGATTCGGGCATCACCAAATGACAAACACACAGGGAGAATAGAAATGAGCAAGGGTCGCAGCATCAAGTTGTATCTGGTTGACGGAACACCTGGCGGACTGATCACCGCTGAAATCATGAACTGGACCGGGCATGTGCTGTGCGGTCCACGTGCTAGGCTTCCGGACTTGCTCCTGCGCAACGAGGCCAAGCGCAGCGGGGTGTACTTGCTGCTCGGCAGTGATGAGGTCGTACCCAAAGCCTATATCGGTGAAAGCGATGATCTGGCCGAGCGGTTCAAAAACCATCAGCAGCTTGGAAAGTCATCGAAAGCAGATGCCTCAGAAAAGTTGGACGATTGGGATCGTATCTGTCTGATTTCCAGCAAAGACGCCAACCTAACCAAGGGGCATGTCAAGTATCTGGAAAGCCGACTTATCGCTCTTGCCAAGCAAGCTGGTCGGTCGAAACTTGTGAATGTGCAAAAGGCGCCTTACAAAGGCTTGCCAGAGGCAGACGAAGCCGACATGGAGTATTTCGTCGAGCAGGTGGAATCGCTTTTGCCAGTACTGGGCATAGACATTCTGCGAGCCCCCAAGGCCAAGCCAACCACTCAGTCTTCCCCTGCCTTTGTCATGGAAGTCAAAAAACACGGTTTATTTGCCAAGGGACAAGAAGTGGACGGCGAGTTTGTTGTCCTCGAGGGCTCTCAAGCACGACTAGCGTGGGAAGGTGTTCCAGGCAGCTATCAAGGGTTGTTTGAAGAGCTTGTTCAGCAAGGGGTGCTCGCCAAAGACAAGCAGCTCATGGTTTTTACAAAAAATTACCCGTTCAAGAGCCCTAGTGCGGCAGCATCAATAGTTGCTGGCCGCAGTGCTAGCGGCCCAATGAGTTGGTATCTCGAAGGCTCAAATCAAACGTATGGACAGTGGCAGTCACTTACGGAGCTGAAGGCATTGGCTGACACAAGCAACGGCGACGGTCAGGCGCAGTAACAAGAAGAAAGTCACATGAGCCACATCCACCACGAATGCGAACTCGAACGCCACATCGTCGAGCAACTGGCGGCCAGCGGCTGGCAGGTGGGTGACCCAACCCAGTACGACAAGGCCCGTGCCCTGTACCCCGCTGACGTGGTGGCCTGGCTCCAAGGCAGCCAACCTCAAGCCTGGGCCAAGTTGACCGCCCTGAATGGTGCGAATGCCGAAAGCACCGTGCTGGACCGCCTGGTCAAGGCGCTGGACGCCAAAGACGGCGGCACGGTCTCGGTCATTCGTGATGGTTTCCAGATTGCCGGTGCCGGCACGCTCAAGATGAGCGAAGGCCTGCCCGAAGACGACCGCAACGAGACCACCCGCCAGCGCTACGCCTGCAACCTGCTGCGCGTGGTGCCGCAGGTGCGCTACTCGCTCGATAACGAAAACGCCATCGACCTGGTGTGCTTCATCAACGGCATCCCGGTGGCCACGGTCGAACTCAAAACCGATTTCACCCAGTCCGTCTGGGCAGCGGTGCGCCAGTACAAGCAAGACCGCAACCCCAAGCGCAAGACCGGTGGCCTGGAGCCGCTGCTGACTTTCAAGCGCGGGGCGGTGGTGCACTTTGCGATGAGCGACAGCCTCATCTACATGAGCACCAAGCTGGATGGCGACTCCACCTTCTTTCTTCCTTTCAACCGGGGCCACGAAGGTGCCGCAGGCAACCCGCCAGGCGAGGTGGGGCCAGACGGCCAGTCCACCTACCCGGTGAGCTACTTCTGGCGCCGGGTGCTGCAAAGGGACAACTGGCTGCGCATCTTCCACCGATTCGTGCTGCTGCAAAAGCAGGAGAGCAAAGACGCCCAGGGCCACACCCACATCAAGGAAAGCCTGATCTTCCCGCGCTTTCACCAGTGGGAAAGCGTGACCAAGATGCTGGATACCGTGCGCCAGGAGGGTGCAGGCCAGCCTTACCTGATCCAGCACAGTGCAGGTTCGGGAAAAACCAACACCATCGCCTGGACGGCACACTCCTTGATCCGGGTGCGCCGCCCGGACGGTGAACCTTACTTCCACAGCGTCATCGTCGTCACCGACCGGCAGGTGCTGGACAAGCAGCTGCAAGACGCCATCACCCAGATCGAGCACCAGACCGGCGTGGTCAAGGCGGTGGACCGGGATACTTCCAACCTGCCCAAGAGCCATCAACTGGCCCAGGCCATGCTGGCGGGCACGCCCATCATCGTCTGCACGCTGCAAACCTTCCCGCATGCCCAAGAGGCCATCTTGAAGGAGCAGAGCCTGCGCGAGCGCCGCTTTGCCGTGATCATCGACGAGGCGCACAGCAGCACCGGCGGCAGCACCGCCGACGACCTGCGCTACGTGCTCACCGGCCAGAGCGAAGAGGAGTGGGACCAGCTCAGCGCGTACGACAAGCTGTCCGTCTGGCAGGCCTCCCGCCAGCGACCCGGCAACGCCAGCTACTTCGCCTTCACCGCCACGCCCAAGCACAGCACCTTGATGCTGTTTGGCCGCCCGCTCAATCCGGCACTGCCCGTTAGCAAGGACAACCCACCGGCTCCCTTCCACCTGTACAGCATGCAGCAGGCCATCGATGAGGGCTTCATCCTCGATGTGCTGCAGAACTACACCTCGTATTCCCTGGCCTACAAGCTGGCCTCGGACATGGCGGTGGCGGCAGACCAGCGTGTCGATGAAAAGTCCGGCAAACGGTCGCTGGCCAAGTGGATGTCCTTGCACCCCACCAACGTGGGCCAGAAGGTCAAGCTCATCGTCGAGCACTTCCGCACCAACGTGGCTCAACTGCTCAACGGCCAGGCCAAGGCCATGGTGGTGACCAGTTCACGCGCCTCGGCCGTGAGCTACGCCCGCATGCTCAAGAAGTATTGCGACGAGCGTGGCTACACCGACCTGCACGCCATGGTGGCCTTCAGCGGTGACGTGCCCAACCAGGACAAGCAAACCGGCGTGTTGATCGCCGAAGAGCTGCCCAAGGACCACCAATTCGACGAAATCACCCTGAACCCCAACCTGCGTGGCCGTGACATGCGCAAGGCGTTCGACACGCCGGAGTACCAGGTGATGATCGTGGCCAACAAGTTCCAGACCGGGTTTGACCAGCCCAAGCTGGTGGCCATGTACGTGGACAAGAAGATCTCAGGCGTGGAAGCGGTGCAGACCCTGTCGCGCCTGAACCGCACCTA
>NZ_JAAQQT010000648.1:0-13186 GCF_011742065.1 Aquabacterium sp. A08 | reverse complement strand
GCAAGGAGGACCCCATGTGGCTCATCACACCAGTAGGATTTTTCAGCATCGTCCAGAAACCCAGCGACGTGGCAACAGACACCCTGACCGTGCGCGCACGCGTTCGGGCTGACCTGGAAGCGCTGCGCGAGCAGTACCTGCCCGGCCTGGGGGATATCCAGGAGAGCCAGGTCAACGACTACCGCTTCCGCGCCGTGGCACCCCGTGCCGAGGTGGCCGCTGCCATGGCCAGCCTGGTCAACCAACTCAACTACAGCAACTTCAAGAGCCAGGTCTCGAAAGTCCAGGGACCGAACCGGGCCCACCTGTACCACGACGTCTGGGATGTGCTGTACCGCTTGCAGACCCAGCCGCAGACGTACAGCAAGTCCAGCAAGCCCTGAATGAAGACACCAGCTGCATCAGCGTGGGCCACGGTGAGTCCGGTAATCCACCCCAGGCCCGATGACCACGGCCAACCGGTCGCGATCAAGCACCCCAGCCAGCCCAGCGGCCTGGAAGCCTGGTCCGATGCAATGGCCATCGCCTGCGTGGTGCCGGACGGGCCCATGCCGGCATCGATCAACGGCGTGCCAGCATCGTCCTGGCAGGCAGCGCCTCACTCGAACGAGGGGTGGGAGGCATTGGCGGCCGAGCACTGGGTCCCTGAACCCGAGTTCGATGTCCCAGCCGCAAAGAAGGCGGCGGGCGTGGTGATTCGTGAGCCCGATGGGCGCATCTGGGTGGTGGTGCCCAGCAACGCCTTTGGCGGTTACCAGGCCACGTTTCCCAAGGGCAAGATGGACAAAGGGCTGTCCACCCAGGCCACAGCACTGGTGGAGGCTTATGAAGAGTCAGGCCTGCAGGTGCGACTGGTCCGACACCTGGTCGACGTCAAACGCAGCACCAGCTACGCACGCTACTACCTGGCCGAGCGGGTGGGCGGCAATCCCGCCGACATGGGCTGGGAATCGCAGGCGGTGATGCTGGTGCCTCAGGAGCAACTGCCGCTGGTGTTCAACAGCCCGAACGATCGCCCCATTGTCGATGCTTTGGAAAGCCGGTCGGCGGATGAACCCCACTGATGTGGAGGTCACCGCCAAAGTCGAGCCTTCACTCCCAGACGTCGAGCTTGTCACCCATGAGGAGCGATGAACCGCCGCTGGTTTCAAGCTTGCCGGTGATCTCGACGGTAGCCACTGTCGGCAACCCGGCAAGCTTGTTTCTGATCACTTCCTTTTTCACCAAGACCTTCAGCTTGCCGATTTCCTCCATTTCGAGGTAGGCGTCGTTGTGGGGCTGGATCTGGCTTGTCACAAACGTCAATTGGACTCGGATCGCCCGGTCCTTGTACTGCTCTGGAAACAGCTCGAGCTGCTTGAGGTCTGTGACCGTAATCGGCCTGGGAAATGTCAGTCGCTCCACGGGCAGACCGTTTGCCCCCAGTGTGACCTTGGCCGGGTAGCGGGCATCGCCTTCGGCGTGGACCACAAAATCATCGGCTTCGATGCGGTACATGAAGCCGCAGCCGTTGCACTGGTCAGTCGCCTTGACCTTGAATGTGATGGTGTATTTCTTTTTGGAATCCAAACCGATGCTTTGCCATTTTTTCACTGCCCGGTTGGACAATTCCAGGTAACCGTACTTTGAGACATCTCTTCCATCCCTGCTCATGAGCATCTGAGAAGACCCGGTTTTCAACAGCGAGGCACTCACCCGATTGAGATACAAGTACACCTCCCGACCGGCATAAGCGGGCACGTTACTGAAGTACGTCCCGGCGTCCACAACTTCAATGTGCTTTGGGAAGTGCGCCGTCTGCTCAGACGCGGACTCCACACCATCGGCCCCCTGGGGACTGCACCCCTGCAGCACCAGCGCCCCGACGAGCAGGGCGCACCACAGTTTCACGCGCAACCCCAGGCCCAGCAGACCATCCCATGCGCCCAACAGCTGCTGCCGGCGTTTGTTGGTCAAGTGATCGGTTTTTTCGTTCATGTTGCTCTCTGTTGGTTTCATAAGTTTTAAAAGGGTTTCAAACACCGTGGATCCAAACGCGATGTTTTTTGACGATGCGAGGCATGCCCAAACCTGCCTCCGACCCCAGCGGCTACTCGCTGCGTCTGATTTTTGCCCGCAACATCCGCATGGCCCGCATCGCCAAAGAGATGTCACAAGAGGCCTTGGCACACGAAGCCAATCTGGACCGGGCCTTCGTCGGCACCCTGGAGCGGGGATCCCGCAACATCAGCATCGACAACATCGAACGGCTGGCCCAAGCGGTGGGCTTGCCTGCACACGAACTGCTCGACCCCAATCTGGCGGAGTTGCGCGGATTCGACCCGACCCAGATGCGCGCCCCCCGCACGGCCAGACCGTAGCCTTGGACCGCGATCATCAAACGCTCAGGTCTGGGTGATTCACTTGTCATGATCGCTTATAAAGGGTTTCAAACACATCATAAAAGGCGAGTGTAGTGGATGCGAAATCGCTGGCGGCTACACCACATCGCGACCCGAGGCACCCGCTCTGGCGATGAAGAGCTGCTGCAGCGAAACGCGCCAAGACTGCCCATCGGTCGCCCGCAAGGCCAGGAACTGGGGCGACGCGCGCGCCACCGAAGCCAGTTCCAGGCGGGCGTTATAGGCAACCCCCCAGGGGCCAGGGAGCCTGGCGTCGAGCAGCAGGAGCGCCTGCGCCACACCGTCCAACAGCTCCACCCCGCAGACCGTGGACCAGCGGGTGTGCTGCCCATCGCCGTACTGGATGATCGGCACCGCGTTTTCAAGAACCGCCTGTAGCACCCGCTCTCCGATCGGCTGGGGGGTGATCATGGGGACGGCTTCACAAACGATCCCGGGCTGGCACTGCTGGGCCAGCTCGATCGGATCGGCGAGACCGGCCAGGTCGACCTGCGTTGACCCTGTGGTTTCCGGTCTCCACCCGCACAACAACCGAGCCGCCTGCATCCAGGCGACACTTGCGCTCGCTGCGGGTATTTCGACTTCCCGGTGCAGGCACGCATACCGCCAGTGCCCCGCCGCTGTTTTGACGCGGCACTCCACCTCGGTGCGGGCGCGCAGCCCGTTAACAAAGCGGTGGCAGAGGCCGCTCATTGCAGACCTCCTGCGCCAACACCCTCGGTCATCCCCAGCAAGGCGCGCTGCTGCTCCCAGTCCATGGGCAAGGGCATGCACTTCATCAACTTGGTGGCGTTCAGCGACATCGGTTGCCGGCCTTGTGCGATGGCTTGCACGATGTCCGGTGCCAACAGCGCCAGGTGGAGCATCCGGGTGACGTAGCCAGGGGAGACCTGCTCGGCGTTGGCGATTTCTCCAGTGCCTTGGCCTTGTTGCGTCATCCGATCGAGCCAACTCTGCGCTTTGCCGATCAGGCCCAGCAAAGTCGTGTCTGGCTCTCGCGGCACCTGCGGACCGTTGCCCTGGGGGCTCACCACCAACCGGACGGCCCCGCCACAGCGTTTGCGCTCGGCCTCCACCTCGATCTCGACCAGCGTGGGGACGGGGTCCGACGCCGGTCCGGGTTCCGACCCACCTCCAGGGTTGACCTTCACGATGCCACAGCCGATCAGGTCCAGGGTGATGCGCACCGACGACGGCCCAACCAGCACAGCGTCCACACAACCCCCGACCCGCTCACGCGGGTTCAGTTGCAACTGGGCCGCCAGGAGCTTGCCCGCCGTCACCGCATACTGGGCGATCTGGGCGTTGCACCAACCCACCGCATCGACCAAGCGTTGTTCGTCGTTTGTCCACTGGACGATGGCGGCGATGACCAACTCCTCCAGTTCGTTGGCGGGCAGTCGCACCGGCTCGCCCGGCTCGTCGATGGGGGTCACGTAGTAGCGGTAGCGCTTGTTCCCCTTGCGGGCGTGGGAAGGCACCAGACGGCGTCCCTGTTCATCGACCAGCTTGCCCGCCAGCAGACTCGGGTGGGCCGCGTGCGATTGGGTCTTGTGCCCTTGCCGGTTGTCCGCGAGCCGCTGCTGCACCTGATCCCACAAGGCTTGGTCCACGATCGCCGGGTGTTGCCCCGGGTGGACTTCATGGTGGTGGGTGGTCATCCCGATGTAGACCGGGTTGCTCAGGATGCGGTAGAGGTGGCCACGGCTGTAGGGCTTGTTGCCACCGAAGCCCGGCCGCTTGTGCGAGCGCTCCGGGGTGTGCCAGCCGCGGGCCTGCAGTTCCTCGAACAGTTCACCCACACCACCGAGCTTCAGGTACAGCCGGTAGATTTCCCGGATGCGTTCGGCTTGTTCCTCGTCGGGCTCCAAGGTGCGGCCGTTGGCCCGGTAGCCCACTGGGACCAGGCCCCCCATCCACAAGCCCTTGCGCTTGGACGCAGCGATCTTGTCGCGGATGCGCTCACCGGTCACCTCGCGCTCGAACTGGGCAAAGGACAGCAACACGTTGAGCGTCAAACGCCCCATCGAGGTGGTGGTGTTGAACTGCTGGGTGACCGAGACAAAGGAAACGCCCCGGTCGTCAAAGAGCTCCACCATCTTGGCAAAGTCCGCCAGGGAGCGCGTCAGGCGGTCCACCTTGTAGACCACGATCACCTTGACCTTGCCGGCTTCGATGTCGGCGATCAGGCGTTGCAGGGCAGGGCGCTCGGTGTTTCCACCAGAGAAACCCCCATCGTCGTAGGTCGTGGGCACCAAGGTCCAGCCCAGGGCCTTCTGGCTCAGGATGAACGCCTCGCACGCTTCGCGCTGGGCGTGCAGCGAGTTGAAGTCTTGCTCCAGGCCCTCCTCGGAGGACTTGCGCGTGTAGATGGCACAGGGCAGGGTGGCCAGTGAGGCCATGTTGGCCTTGTGGGCCATTGCCTTCAGGGAGGCAGCGGTCTTGCGGGCCATCAGCGTTTGATCCCGAAGAAGGCCGGCCCTGACCAGGGGGTGCCGGTGATGGCACGCGCAACGGCGCTCAGGCTGCTGAAGTGCTTGCCCTGGTGCTCAAAGCCTTGGGCCAGAACCAGCACCTCGTGGGTCGCACCTTGCCATTCCCGTAAGAGGCGGGTGCCGGGGGCCAATGTGGTGCCCGACCTCGGTGGGTGGGTGAGAGACATGGACGAGACCGATGTCCCCTTGGCCGCGAACGGTGAGACCTGGTGCTGTGCGTGCCAGGCCAAGACTCGACGCATCAAGGCCACCTGCACGTGGGCGGGGGGATCGCGATGAAACAGGGTGTGCCATTGCTGGGCCAGGGTGGTGCGGTCGGCTGACGCCAAATCGCCCACCACGCTTGCCACCATGCCCGAAGCCACATCGGAGGCCGTCGCCGACATCACACCCACCTGGGACTTGAAGACCGAACCCGTTTGATACGGTGCCGAAGCACCGATGGAGGCATTCACCTGCGCGCTCATGCGGATGCTCCCGCGATGCGGTACAGGCGGGTTCCATCGACCGTCTCGAGCGTCACCGACAAGCCCATATGCTTGCGCAAGGTGCCGCTGATCATGCCGCGCACCGTGTGCGCCTGCCAGCCGGTGAGGGCGGTCAGTTGGGCCATGGAGGCGCCGCTGGGCGTGCGGAGCAGCGCGATCAGCTGGGCCTGCTTGCTCTGCGCGGGAGGCGTGCAAACTGGCTCTGTCCCCTCAGCCGGGGGGTGTTCGGTGCGGGAGCGTTTGACCGGTGTGCCGGCTTTTGCCTTGATCGACTTCGAGGGCGACGCAGCGGCCTTGTTGGGCGGTGGTGTGGCGGGGTTGGCTGACTTGGGGGATGGTGTGCGTTTCATTCTTACTCCCGTGCCTGACTGGGCACGGGGGTAGTAACGCTCTACTTCACGGGTCGATCAACTTCTTTGAAGAGTAGCCGTGGTGTGTGGTCGAGATAGCGAGGCGGACTTGATGTGATTGGAAAAATGGTGCTGTTTGTGCGATGTCGATATCGCTCACCGGGACGTCGATGGCCATGGCAAGTATGCAAGTACAAAGATGCCTGGTAGGTGGCCATCTGCTCTCTTCAAATTTGAAGATGGTGTGCCAGTAGGGGGCGAAGAGCTTCGGCCATGGTCACCATGGCTTTGGGTGTAGCAGGACGTGAATCAGCACTGGGTGCCTTGCGTCGCTGCACTGGGCTGTTCGCAGCGCTGGTAACCCTGCAAGACACCTGAATCGGTCCGGCATCTGTTTTGGGTTCCAAACCCCGGTACGATGCGATCAAAACGGCACCCCATGAGGTGCCTTGGCTTTTGCAGGGGGATGGTTTGTGTGCCGCCCTCTGCGCGTGACTTGTGCAGTGACACCATGAACCAACAAAACCTCGCCTCCGACATCTGGAACATCGCCGACACCCTGCGCGGTGACTTCAAACAATCCGAGTTCGGTCGCGTCATCCTCCCCTTTGCCGTGCTGCGTCGCCTGGAGTGTGTGCTGGAGCCGACCCGCTCGGCCGTCCTCGCCCAGTACGAAGCCGTGAAGACGACCGGCATTGACCTGGACCTGGTGTTGCCCGCCACGGCACAGGCCAACTTCTACAACGTGTCGCAGTTCAACCTGGCCACGTTGGGCTCCACCAGCACCCGAGCCAACCTAGAAGACTATGTGGCCAAGTTCTCGGCCAACGCTCGTCAGGTGTTCGAGCACTTTGAATTCGGCAAGTGGCTGGAAAAGCTCGAAAAAGCCAATCTGCTGTACATGGTGGCCAATCAGTTTGCCAACCTGGGCCTCCACCCCAATGTGCTGACCAACCACGAGATGGGGTTGGTGTTCGAGCACCTGATCCGCAAGTTCGCCGAAAGCGCCAACGACACCGCCGGGGAATTCTTCACCCCGCGTGACGTGGTGCGCTTGGTCACCACCCTGGTGTTCGCCACCGACCATGAAGCCCTCAACGGCCAGGGTGTGATCCGCACTGTGTACGACTGTGCAGCGGGAACGGGTGGCTTCCTCTCCAGCGCCATTGAACAGGTGCAGGAATGGAACCCCAACGCCAAGCTGGTGCCCTACGCCCAGGAGCTGAACCCGGAGACCTACGCCATCAGCGTGGCCGACAAGCTGATTCAGGGCTACGACGTGCGCAACCTGAAGCTGGGCAACACCCTCAACAACGATCAGCTGCGCAATGAACGCTTCGACTACTGCCTGGCCAACCCGCCCTTTGGCGTGAAGTGGGAGAAGGTGCAGGCTGACGTGAACGCTGAACACGTCAACGAAGGCTTTGCCGGCCGCTTTGGTCCTGGTCTGCCACGGGTGGGTGACGGCTCCTTGCTGTTCCTGATGCACCTGCTAAGCAAGCGCAAACCAGTGGACGAGCACAGCAAAGGCACCCGCATCGGCATCGTGCTGTCGGGGAGTCCTCTGTTCAACGGAGGTGCGGGCAGTGGCGAGAGCGAAATCCGCCGCTGGATTCTGGAGAACGACTGGCTCGAGGCCATCGTGGCCTTGCCCAACGACCTGTTCTACAACACCGGCATTGGCACCTACATCTGGGTGCTGAGCAACCACAAGGCAGCAGAGCGCAAAGGCCTGGTGCAACTGATCGACGCCAGTGCCCTGCACACGCCCATGCAGAAGTCGCTGGGCAGCAAGCGCAAGCGCCTGTCGGAAGACCAGATCGCCGAGATTGCCCGCCTGCTGCAAGACATGCCCAACGAGGGCATCAGCAAGTTGTTCAAGACCACCGACTTTGGCTACCGCCGCATCACCGTGGAACGCCCACTGCGCTTGCGCTTTGAGGCCACGGACGCGCGCATTGCCAACTTCAACGCCGTCACCAACCAGGCCCATGCCGACAAGCTGGCCACCGTGCGCGGCACCTTCGACAGCATCGACGCGCTTCTCAAAGCCGCAGGCATCAAGAAGCTGACCAAGGCGCACCTGAAGGAGCTGATGGCTGCCTTGGGGCTAAAAGACCCGGACGCGCAGCCCATGAAGGATGAGAAGGGCAACGTCATGCCCGATGCGGACCTGCGCGAGTTCGAAAACGTGCCGCTGGGCCAGAGCATTGCCGACTACTTTGCCAAGGAAGTGCTGCCCCACGTGCCCGATGCCTGGATCGACGAAGGCAAGAAGGACGAGAAGGACGGCCAGGTGGGCATCGTCGGTTACGAAATCAACTTCAACCGCTACTTCTACCAGTACCAGCCGCCGCGCAAGCTGGAAGACATCGACCAGGACCTGAAGGCCATTGAAGCGGAGATTGCTGCGCTGCTGGGTGAGGTGACGGAATGAGTCACTACAAGCCGTACCCGGCGTACAAGGACTCGGGGGTGGAATGGTTGGGGGAGGTGCCGGAACATTGGGTTGTAAAGCCAATCAAGAGCTTGGCTAACTCCCCCGGAGCTTGCTTCATAGATGGAGATTGGATTGAAAGCAAGAATCTTTCTGGAAGTGGGATTCGCTACATCACGACGGGCAACGTCGGTCCAGGAACTTACAAAGAACAGGGGTCTGGATACATCAGCGAAGAAACCTTTAATGAGCTGCAATGTATAGATGTTCGCCAAGGTGACATTCTCATATCTCGCTTAAATCCTCCAATTGGTCGGGCCTGCATAGTTCCGGACCTCGGCGGAAGAGTGGTGACATCCGTTGATAACGTGATATTTCGACCATCCCAAGAGTTTCTGGTTAATTACGTCGTCTATAGGTTTTCTGCTGCTGACTATTTTCATGAAATGGGGTTGCTCGCAAGTGGGGCAACCATGCAAAGAATTAGCCGAACAGAGTTAGGAAGTGTCCGGATAGCCTGGCCTTCGATGGATGAGCAACTTGCCATCGCCTCCCATCTCGACCGCGAAACCACCCGCATCGACGCCCTCATCACCAAGAAAACCCGCTTCATCGAACTGCTGCGCGAGAAGCGTCAAGCCCTCATCACCCATGCCGTGGCCAAAGGGCTTGACCCCAACGTGAAGATGAAGGACTCCGGGGTGGAGTGGCTGGGGGAGGTGCCGGAGCATTGGGGCATTCAACCGCTCAAGCAATTGGCCAGGCTCGATGGTGGTGCTGGTTTTCCTGATGATGAGCAGGGGATTCAAGACGCCCCTATCCCGTTCTTCAAGGTCGCTGACTTGTCCAATGGCATGACTAGCGCGGAGAACTACATCACTCCAGAAACTGCTGACAAGCTGAGGGCAAAAATCTTTCCTGCTGGAACGATTGCTTTTGCAAAAGTTGGGGCAGCGCTTCTTCTTAATCGCAGGGTCCTGATGTCTATCCCTGGCTGCGCAGATAACAACATGATGGTTGCCATTCCACATGGAATCCTCGGTACGTGGCTGCATGCGGTTCTGAGTTGCTATGACATGGCTTGGTTGGTTAATCCTGGTGCGGTTCCTTCAGTCAACCAAGAGCAGGTGGGAAACATCAAAATTCCTGTTCCCAGTGTAGAAGAGCAACGTTCAATTGTTGCCAGTGTAAGCTCCGGCACCATGCGTATTGACAGAATTGTGGTTAAGACAGAGCGGAGCATCGAACTACTTAAGGAGCGCCGCACCGCAATTATCACCGCAGCCGTCACAGGTCAAATCGACTTACGGGAGGCGTCATGAGTGTCGGTGAATGGTTTTCTGATTTCTGTAGTAACTTGCGGATGGGGACCGACCAACGAGCCTCATTTTCATACCGCACGGCTCGCATCACTAAAGCGGTAAACGCATCGTTTCGAAACATCGATAACGACACCGCCTACCGGTTCTATGTGGGTTCGATGGGGCGTAGCACTGCGATTCCATCAGTAAGCGATGTCGACTTGCTTGTAGAACTCCCTGCATCGGTCTACCACCAATACAACGCCTATTCCGGTAACAAGCAGTCCTCGTTCCTCAGCGCTGTTCGAACGGCCATTCAGACCACGTACCCTTCGTCAAGTGTCTCGGGAGATGGGCAGGTTGTCGTCATATCATTCAATGACAATGTGACCTACGAGGTTTTGCCTGCTTTCCTGGGTGACAAAGGGGGTTACATCTTTGCGGACAGTAACAACGGAGGCTCTTGGAAGAATTGTTGGCCAAAGCAAGAGATGACGGCTTTTTCTGACCGCAACTCTGCCTGTAACAAGAACTTGGTTGAGTTGTCCCGAATGGCTCGGGCTTGGCGCGATGAGAACAGCGTCCCTATGAGTGGCATGCTCATCGATACGCTAGCTTATCAGTTTATTGGCTCCTGGCAGTATCGTGAAAAGTCGTATCTCTACTACGACTTTATGACTCGGGATTTCTTCAATTTTTTAGCCAATCGAGACAGTACGCAGGATTACTGGCTCGCGCCTGGAAGCGGTTCATATGTGTGGCGCAAAGGCCCCTTTGAATACAAGGCTCGGCAGGCGGAACTCCGTGCGCTTGAAGCAATTTCACATCAGAACTTGGGCCAAGATTGGTCTGCAAAGCAAAAGTACAGGGCAATCTATGGAACAAATTTCCCCAACTGACGCCGACGTGAAGCTTGCGGCCAAGGCCGTTGATGCAACACTTGAGGGGCAGTTGCGCGAGATGTATGGCCGGGTGGCCTACACCCACAAGACCCACGAGAAAATGGCTGACCGTTATGTGGCTCGATACAAATGCATCAAAACGGCGGAAATCGTCTTTTCGGCAGCTTCATCTGGAAGCTTGCTTTTCGCCGTCTTCGGGGACTCGTCAACGGCCACCATCATTGGTGCAGTGCTGTCCACTGTGCTTCTGTGGCTGACTCTGTACTTTAAGGAAGCCTCGCTCGGAGAATATGCACAGAAGCACACCGAGGTTGCTTCGAAGCTTTGGGCCATCAGAGAGGCCTTGCTCAGTCTCTTGACAGATATGCAGGATGGCCGTGATGCGGTAAGCATCCGGACTGAGCGTGACAAGTTGAATGCAACCCTTGCAGATGTCTATCGAAGTGCACCCCGGACGGACAGCGTTGCCTATGCAGCTGCGCAGCAGGCGCTGAAACAGCAAGAGGAACTGTTCTTCAGTGAGAGCGAACTGGACCACCTGCTACCGAGCAAACTTCGCAAGAGCCATCCCAACACCGAGTCCTAAGTTCATCGTCGGTTTTTCGCTCAAGGGAGCCAAATGAGTCACATCCACCACGAATGCGAGCTGGAGCGCCACATCGTCGAGCAATTGGCGGCCGGCGGCTGGCAAGTTGGCGACCCTGGTCAGTATGACAAGGCCCGCGCCCTGTACCCCGCCGACGTGGTGGACTGGCTCCAATGCAGCCAGCCGCAAGCATGGGCCAAGCTGAAGGCCCTGAACGGGGCTAATACCGAAGCCACAGTGCTGGACCGTCTGGCCAAGGCTCTGGAGGCCAAAGACGGCGGCACGGTATCGGTCATTCGTGATGGGTTCCAGATTGCCGGTGCCGGCACGCTCAAGATGAGCGAAGGCCTGCCCGAAGACGAGCGCAACGAAACCACCCGCCAGCGCTACGCCTGCAACTTGCTGCGTGTGGTGCCGCAGGTGCGCTACTCGCTCGATAACGAAAACGCCATCGACCTGGTCTTCTTCATCAACGGCATCCCGGTGGCCACGGTCGAGCTCAAAACCGATTTCACCCAGTCCGTCTGGGCAGCGGTGCGCCAGTACAAGCAAGACCGCAACCCCAAGCGCAAGGCCGGTGGCCTGGAGCCGCTGCTGACCTTCAAGCGCGGCGCCGTGGTGCACTTTGCGATGAGCGACAGCCTCATCTACATGAGCACCAAGCTCGATGGCGACTCCACCTTCTTTCTGCCCTTCAACCGAGGCCACGAAGGCGCCGCAGGCAACCCGCCAGGCGAGGTGGGGCCAGACGGCCAGCCCACCTACCCGGTGGGCTACTTCTGGCGCCGGGTGCTGCAAAGGGACAACTGGCTGCGCATCTTCCACCGCTTCGTCCTGCTGCAAAAGCAAGAGAGCAAAGACGCCCAAGGCCACACCCACATCAAGGAAAGCCTGATCTTCCCGCGCTTTCACCAGTGGGAAAGCGTGACCAAGATGCTGGACACCGTGCGCCAGGAGGGCGCAGGCCAGCCTTACCTGATCCAGCACAGTGCCGGTTCGGGAAAAACCAACACCATCGCCTGGACGGCACACTCCTTGATTCGGGTGCGGCGCGCGGACGGCGAACCGTATTTCCACAGCGTCATCGTCGTCACCGACCGGCAGGTGCTGGACAAGCAGCTGCAAGACGCCATCACCCAGATCGAGCACCAGACCGGCGTGGTCAAGGCGGTGGACCGGGATACTTCCAACCTGCCCAAGAGCCATCAACTGGCCCAGGCCATGCTGGCGGGCACGCCCATCATCGTCTGCACGCTGCAAACCTTCCCGCATGCCCAAGAGGCCATCTTGAAGGAGCAGAGCCTGCGCGAGCGCCGCTTTGCCGTGATCATCGACGAGGCGCACAGCAGCACCGGCGGCAGCACCGCCGACGACCTGCGCTACGTGCTCACCGGCCAGAGCGAAGAGGAGTGGGACCAGCTCAGCGCGTACGACAAGCTGTCCGTCTGGCAGGCCTCCCGCCAGCGACCCGGCAACGCCAGCTACTTCGCCTTCACCGCCACGCCCAAGCACAGCACCTTGATGCTGTTTGGCCGCCCGCTCAATCCGGCACTGCCCGTTAGCAAGGACAACCCACCGGCTCCCTTCCACCTGTACAGCATGCAGCAGGCCATCGATGAGGGCTTCATCCTCGATGTGCTGCAGAACTACACCTCGTATTCCCTGGCCTACAAGCTGGCCTCGGACATGGCGGTGGCGGCAGACCAGCGTGTCGATGAAAAGTCCGGCAAACGGTCGCTGGCCAAGTGGATGTCCTTGCACCCCACCAACGTGGGCCAGAAGGTCAAGCTCATCGTCGAGCACTTCCGCACCAACGTGGCTCAACTGCTCAACGGCCAGGCCAAGGCCATGGTGGTGACCAGTTCACGCGCCTCGGCCGTGAGCTACGCCCGCATGCTCAAGAAGTATTGCGACGAGCGTGGCTACACCGACCTGCACGCCATGGTGGCCTTCAGCGGTGACGTGCCCAACCAGGACAAGCAAACCGGCGTGTTGATCGCCGAAGAGCTGCCCAAGGACCACCAATTCGACGAAATCACCCTGAACCCCAACCTGCGTGGCCGTGACATGCGCAAGGCGTTCGACACGCCGGAGTACCAGGTGATGATCGTGGCCAACAAGTTCCAGACCGGGTTTGACCAGCCCAAGCTGGTGGCCATGTACGTGGACAAGAAGATCTCAGGCGTGGAAGCGGTGCAGACCCTGTCGCGCCTGAACCGCACCTA
>NZ_JAAQQT010000647.1:0-8682 GCF_011742065.1 Aquabacterium sp. A08 | reverse complement strand
GTCGATCTGGTCGAGCAACTGGGGCTGAACGAGCCGTCCACCTTCCTGGCCCGGGTGCGCGGTCTGTCGATGATCGGCAAGGGCATCGACGACGGGGACCTGCTGGTGGTCAACCGGCTGATCGAGGCCAAGCACGGCCAGACGGTGGTGGCGGTGGTGGACAACGAGCTGACCTGCAAGACGCTGTACCAGCGCGGTGGAATGGTCAAGCTGCAGGCGGCCAACCCGGACTTCCCCGACATCCTGCTCAAAGACGGGCAGACGCTGGTGATCTGGGGCGTGGTGGTCTCGGTGGTCAAGCGCATGCCGGTGTGAGCGGTCTGCACTGCTTGTTCGCCACGCCATGGCTCCGCCTGTCTTTGCCCTGCTCGATGGCAACAACTTTTACGCCTCCTGCGAGCGGGTTTTTGATCCCCAACTGGTCGGCCGCCCAGTGGTGGTGCTGTCCAACAACGACGGCTGTGCGATTGCCCGCAGCGAAGAGGCCAAGGCCCTAGGCATCAAGATGGGGGCACCCTGGTTCAAGATCCGGCATCTGGAGGCCGAAGCGGATCTGATCGCCCTGTCGGCCAACTTCGAGTTGTACGGGGACATGAGCCACCGGATGATGACCATGGCCGAGACGCTGGGCTGTGGCCAGGAGGTCTATTCCATCGACGAGTGCTTTCTGGACATGACGGGCATCCCGGGCGCCACCGAACGGGCACGACGGAAGCAGGCGGAGATTCAACGGGGCATCGGGATTGCGACCTGCATCGGGATGGGGTCGAGCAAGACGCTGGCCAAGCTGGCCAACCACATTGCCAAGAGTGCCGACCGCAAACCGGGGAGCTACCCGGTGCAGTTGGGCAAGGTGTGCAACCTGGCGGAGATGACAGACAGGCAGCGGGACTGGTTGTTCAAACGCACCGAGGTGGGTGAGGTCTGGGGCGTGGGTCCGCGCATCGCCAGGCAGTTGCAGGCCGGAGGCGTTCATACCGTGCTGGACTTGAAGCGGCTGGACCCGGCGACCGTCAAGCGCAGCTGGTCGGTGGTGCTGGAGCGCACGGTGCGTGAACTCAACGGCATCGCTTGCCTGGAGCTGGACGATCAACCCGCGCCGAAGCAGGAGATTGCCTGCACCCGCAGTTTCGGGGAGAAGGTCACCGAGTTGGTCGAACTCCGACAGGCGGTGACGGAGTTTGCCAGCCGGGCGGCGCAGAAGCTGCGGGGCCAGGGCAGCCTGGCGGGTGCGGTGCTGGTGTTTGTGCGCACCAGTCCGTTTCGGCCCAACGATGCGCAGTACGCACGCTCCATCACCCTGCCTTTGCGGCTGCCAAGTTCAGACACGCTGCGGATCACGGACGCCGCGCTGCGCGGTTTGCAGGCGATCTTCCGGCCGGGGTTCAACTACGCCAAGGCGGGGGTGATGCTGCTGGACCTGCAGACCAAGACGGCGGGCCAGCAGGAGCTGGACCTGGGGGACGATGCGCGGGAGACAGAGGTGCGCAACGGGCGCTTGATGGCGGCGCTGGATGCGCTCAACGACCGCTACGGCAAGGGCACGCTCAAGCTGGGGTCGGCGCTGGTGGAAGGCAGGGACGCGGGGCAGCGCAGCCGCTGGGTGATGAAGCAGGAGCGGCGAACGCCTCGGTACACAACGCGAGTGGGTGAGTTGGTGGTGCTGCGGGGCTAGAACACTGCACACTGGATGTCGGGATTGCAGCGTCAAGAGACCTTCGGCCCTGACGACGGGGTTCATTGCACAGGCTATAGACCGGTCATCGACGCGGCCAAACGGTGACTGCGCCGAGCGACCGGTTCAGAGGGTGCTGCTGCCATTGGCTGCGACGAAAACGTTTCGCACTGCCAGATGTCTGCTTGCCTGGGTTGCCGATTCACCCAACAGACCCAAAGCGGTCTTCACTGTGAACCGGCCCCTGACTCAGACGTTGCGTGATCAGATCATTGGTCCCGCAGTGGGTATCAGCCCGCAGATCACAAATCAGCCTTTGACGCGGCGGATCAGCGCCCAGCGCTAGTGACCGGTGCAGAGGGTACTTCTGCAGTTGAGGACGTGTACCTAATTAAGTGCGCGTCCCTCGCCATGTTCCTCCACCGTTTGACCATCGCGGATGTGGTAGATCCGCTTGAAGGTCGGGATAATTTTCTCGTCGTGGGTCACTACGATGATGGCAGTCTGCGCCTGACGGGCCATGTCATTGAGGATGCGCACCACGGCCAGGGCGCGTTCGCTGTCCAGTGGCGCGGTCGGCTCGTCAGCCAGAATCACTGGCGGCTTGTTGGCCAGCGCTCGAGCAATTGATACCCTTTGCTGTTCACCCCCGGAAAGCTGTGCTGGCTCAGCTTTGGCGCGATGTGCGACATCCAGAGCATTCAGCAATTCAAGTGCACGTTGCCGTGCCTGGACATTGGGCACACCTGCAAGCATGGGCAGTAGGGCTACGTTGTCAGTTACGTCCAGGAACGGGATCAGGTAGGGTGCCTGAAACACAAAGCCGATACGGTCACGGCGCAAGGCGCGCAGATCAGGCGTTTTCCAGCCATCGTCATAAATGACTTCGTCGCCCAGCGTCATGCGACCGGACGTGGGCTCAATGATCGCCCCCAGACATTTGAGCAAGGTGCTTTTGCCGGAGCCCGAGGGCCCTACCAGCCCGACCACTTCACCGGGAGCGACCTGCATGTTGACGTTCTTCAGCGCCTCAACCGCCATGTCGCCATGACCGTAAACCTTGCGCAGATTTTCGATGCGAATGCCACCTGCTTGCTTGATCATTTCAGGGGCCTCAACTGATGGCTTGTGCAGGATCGACACGCAAGGCAACACGGATCGCCAATGTGCTGGCCAGCGCACAAATGAGCATGGTGGCGCCAAAGCCAACCACCGCGTCCTGCGTGAGCAACAGCACGAACTTGGGAAACACCGGTGCCCAGATCGTTGCGGCTACCTTGCCCACCACAAAACCGATCACACCCAGGCCCAGCGCCTGCTGGAGGATCATCGCCGCGATGGTGAGGTTGCGGGTGCCGATCAACTTGAGCACAGCGATCTCACGGATCTTGCCCAGCGTCATGGTGTAGATGATGAAGGCCACAATCGCCGCGCTCACCACAGCCAGAATGACCAAAAACATGCCGATCTGTTTGGCCGAGGTGGCGATCAACTTATCCACCAAGATGTCCTCCATGTCCGCACGGGTGAACACGGTCAGGTGCTTCCAACGTTGGATCGGCTCGGCCACGCGTTCAGCGCTCCAACCATTGGCCACCCGCACCAGCACGGCATTGACGTTGCGGCTGCTGGTCTGCAAGTTCTGCACCGCATCGAGCAAACCCGGCACTGCAGGTCGGTTGAAGGCTGGATTGGCAGCTGTGCGCACACGGTCGTTCACGATGGCGTCGTTGTCCTTGAGGAACTGTGCTTCCTGAGCGTCCTTGATCGGGATGAAGACCATCGGGTCAC
Source organism: Aquabacterium sp. A08 (assembly GCF_011742065.1). Taxonomy (NCBI): domain Bacteria; kingdom Pseudomonadati; phylum Pseudomonadota; class Betaproteobacteria; order Burkholderiales; family Sphaerotilaceae; genus Aquabacterium; species Aquabacterium sp. A08. The sequence goes on along the minus strand of NZ_JAAQQT010000647.1, from coordinate 5,216 downwards.
CGCCGGACGACACCATGCGGCGTGTCAGGCCCACCACCTCGTAGGTGTGGCGCCGGATTTCCACCCGGTCCCCCAGCGAGAGTCCGGTCTTAACATCAGCCACCGCCTCGTAATGGCTGCGCGCGAGATGCCTGCCCGCCAACAAATGGCCAGGTTGCCCGGGCAGGCCGGCGGCACCCGGTTCGATCCCGACCACCATGGCCCGAGCCTCTTTACCTCCCACCGTCCTGACCTGCATGGTGAAGTAAGTGATGTTGGCCGCCATGGCCACGCCGGGCATGCCCGCAATGCTGCGCACCACATCGTCCTTGAGACTGGATGATTCGGCATAAGGTCCCTGCGTGTCCTTTTGAACCACCCAGAGGTCGGCACCGGTGTTGTTCAACAAAGCTTGGGCATCGTCGACCATGCCGCGAAACACGCCAGCCATGGTCAATGTCACGCCAATGAGCAAACCCAGCCCCAGACCGGTGAGCACAAACTTGGCCCAACTGTGCTGAATGTCGCGCGCCGCCAGGCTGATCATGGCAGCGCCTTTTTGACCAGAGCGTCCACCACCTTGAAGCGAGCCCCGGTCGACAGCGGCTTGTCGCTGTACACCACCACCGTGTCACCCGAGGCCAGTCCGCTGAGTGCCTGCACGCGGCCGTCCAGGCTGGACACACCCCACTGCACAGGAACGAAGTCCAGTGCGCCGTCTTTCAGGCGCCACACTCCCGAGCGACCCTGGTGCGTTTGCACACTGGCCTGAGGTACCACAGGAGCCTGCTCAGTCGGTTGCAGCTTGAGCGTGACCTCTGCCATCTCACCGATCGACAGCGATGCAGGCATTTGATCGAACGTCACTTGTGCGATCCGCTCCTCGGTCACTGCGTCGGCCAGCAGCTCCACCCGCTCCACCTTACCGGCCAGCACCTGCTGCGCACGGGAGCGCAACACGATCTGGGCTGGCAAGCCGACCGCCAGCCCGCTTGAACGGGCCTGGTCCACCCGAAGTTTGACCCAGAGGCCCCCAGGGTTGGCCAGTCTGATCACGGGTTGGCCAGCGACGACCGTGCTGCCCGGTTCGGCATCTCTGCTGGTGACGACCGCATCGGCCGGTGCGATCAATCGGGTGTTCTGTCTTTGCTGCACGCTCGCTGCACGCTCGGCCTGCAGTCGCTGGGCATCCTGGCGGGCCGCCTTCACGTTGGCCTGAGCGGCCTCGTGAGCGGCCTGCGCAGACAGCAACTCCTGCTCGCGCCCCTCCAGTGCAGACGGGCTGATGAAGTTCTGCCGAGCCAATTCCTTTTGCCGGTTCAGATTGGTGGTTGCCAACTCGCGCCGGGCTTTGGCGTCTGCCAGTTGAGCCTGTGCTGCCTTTTGAACGCTGACCGCCTTGGACAGCGCGGCATCTTGCGCCTGCAGGCGTTGGTCCAGATCCACCGGGTCCATCTCGGCCAGCAACTGTCCAGCCTTGACCGCCTGCCCCGCATCGACATGCACCCGCAATACGCGCCCCGCCACCGTGGGGCCCATCAGCCAACTCTGGCGCGCTTCCACACTGCCAATGCCGAACACCGAGGGCGTCAGGCTTTCACTCTTGACTTGTGTCACTGTGACTTGGGTCGGGGCAAGTGGCCCCATGCGAGTCGCTACGTATCCCAGCGCCGCAATCACGATCGCCGCGCTGATTGCGATCAAGACCTGTCGCTTGTTGATGTTGGAGAGTGTCATCGGCGCTTCTTTCGTCAGGTTGTAGGCTTTGGCAACAGGCCTGCCTCGTAGAGTTTGAACACGGCCTTGCCCTGTCGTGCCAGACCATGGAGATTGCCTGTGACCAGAGACTGCATGACCAGACCCTGAACCGCCCCCATAAAAAGGACGACTGCGGACGGGAGATCCACATCGTTTGCCAGCAAGCGTTCTTCGCGAGCCTGATCCAGCAGTTGAGTCACCACAATCCGGTAGTCGGCCATCAGTTGCTGCACCCTGCTTTTGAGCGGTGTGGGCTTGGCATGCTGCAACTCTTGAAAGACAAGTCGGGGAACACCAGGAAACTGCTCAACAAAACTGATGTGGGCCAAGAAGACAGCACGCAGTGCCTGCAAGGCATTGTCCTGCCGTGCTTGCGCCGCTTGCATGAGCCGCTCCATCAACGACTGGTGCGCCCAATCAAGAACAGCCAGCCAGATGGCCTCCTTACTTTCAAAATGCTTGAAGACGCCCCCTTGGGTGATGCCGATGGCCAAGGCCAGGTCACCCGTGGTGATTTCGGCCGGGCTGCGTTGCGCGGCCAATCCCAAGGCCGCCTGAACCAGTTCTGTCTGGCGGTCTTCGGTTTTGAGTCTGATCCGTATGTTGGCAGTCATTGAATAAGTAATTTATGAATTACTTTATCATGATTTCCAATCGTCTGTGGGTCAATAGCACCAGTAGGTTCGGCACCGGACCGGTCGTACGTGATCCGATCGTTTGAAACGAGCGCCAGCGACCGGTGTCTGTTGTACTGCTGTCATCTGGGTCGTCATCTGCCGAATGGCCGGTATTCACCGCGGCCACGAACCGACCCAGCAGCCGCGAATGTCTCTTGCCAGCCTTTAGCCGCCTCTCCCACAGTTCTGCTTGCATCCCAGTTTGAACTGCTCCTGACGGATCGCCAACCGCCGGTCCGTCAATGACCCGGCCTTCTCCGACCGATCCAGCTGCATGCGTTCCTGCCTCAGCTGATGACAGCGATGCAGTGCTACACCTTGCTCCATCCCTCGCTGCTGGGCTTGCTGAATTTGCTTGCTGATGTCTCTCATGACGGCCTCCTGGCTCTGTTGCTTCTGGCCTGACATGGAGTGCATCCCTTCGGTCGGCAGGATGTCAACCTCTTTGCCGTTCGCACAGGGTCGGTCCGTGTAAACGCCATTGCACAGGTAGACCGGCTGCTGCGCCCCAACAGTGCCTGCTACGGCCAGCAGGAAGGTTGCCAGCATGGGTAGATGGTGCTTCTTCAATCGCTTCTCCCTGCTTATCGTCATCTACAGCTCGAGCCTGTCGGGATAGAGCGATCACCGCACCACCCTGAACAAATCCCCCCCACTGTCCCGCTTCAGCAGCTCATAGACGACATCCAGGAACACGCCACGCGTGCTCTCATCGCTCAGCAACTTCGTCGCCATGGCCTGGTGGCTCTGCATGGCGCCCACGATGATCTGCACCGCCGCTTGCGGCAGGTTGGCTTTCATGGCCTGTTCTTTGGTGTTGTTTTGCACTTGGGCCATCACCACGCCATCACCACGCAGCTTTTCTGACACGTGCACCGCCAGGGCCACCTTGTCGGTGGCGTCGCTGATGCCATCGCCAAAGGCGTTGTTGAGTTTTTCCACCAGTTCGGCGAGGTAGGCTTTCTGCGTGTCCTTGGGGTCGCGCAAGCCGTTTTCGGTGATGGGGTCCAGGGTAGGGGTTTCGCCTTGTGGCGCCACGCCGCTGAGCTGGTTGCCCTGCTTGAGGCGGTAGTGCGTCAGCATCAAGCCGGCCAGATCCACCTGGTCGGCGCCTATGCCGTGCAGGCGCTTCCTCAGCAAGCGGGCAAAGCCGGCAAAGGCTTCCAGGTCCGGGTCACCAAAGTCCAGCAACTGGGCCGCGTACTCATAGTTGCGCACGAATTTCGAGAGGCTGCCGCTGAAAATCATCAACTGATCGCGCTCGCGGGACGCTTCCGCACGGAAGGCGTCGGCCTCGTTCTGGCCCACCACGTTGCCGTCGGCCTTGGCCTGCTCCCAGGCCTTTTCCCACTTGTCGATCTCTTTGGTCAGCCCGTCCAGCTTCTTGTTGAATCGGTCGGTGGCGGGCTGGGTGATGGTGTAGAGCTTCTCGTGGGTGCAGTGCTTGCCGACGATGGCTTCGGCAAAGTTCTCCACTTCCTTGGGCTCGTAGATGTGTGCCGCGTCCAGGGACTTCTTGAGGTCGTAGACCACGTTGGCGTCCTGCACGTCGGACACCTGGGCATCGCGGTAGTAGGTCTTGAACGCCGCCAGGATCTCTTCGGCCTTGTTCACGAAGTCGATGACGAAGGTCTTGTCCTTGCCAGGATAGGTGCGGTTCAGGCGCGACAGGGTCTGCACCGCTTCCACGCCTGAGATCTTCTTGTCCACGTACATGGCCACCAGCTTGGGCTGGTCAAACCCGGTCTGGAACTTGTTGGCCACGATCATCACCTGGTACTCCGGCGTGTCGAACGCCTTGCGCATGTCACGGCCACGCAGGTTGGGGTTCAGGGTGATTTCGTCGAATTGGTGGTCCTTGGGCAGCTCTTCGGCGATCAACACGCCGGTTTGCTTGTCCTGGTTGGGCACGTCACCGCTGAAGGCCACCATGGCGTGCAGGTCGGTGTAGCCACGCTCGTCGCAATACTTCTTGAGCATGCGGGCGTAGCTCACGGCCGAGGCGCGTGAACTGGTCACCACCATGGCCTTGGCCTGGCCGTTGAGCAGTTGAGCCACGTTGGTGCGGAAGTGCTCGACGATGAGCTTGACCTTCTGGCCCACGTTGGTGGGGTGCAAGGACATCCACTTGGCCAGCGACCGTTTGCCGGACTTTTCATCGACACGCTGGTCTGCCGCCACCGCCATGTCCGAGGCCAGCTTGTAGGCCAGGGAATACGAGGTGTAGTTCTGCAGCACATCGAGGATGAAGCCCTCATCGATGGCCTGCTGCATGCTGTACAGGTGGAAGGGAGCCGGTGGGTTGTCCTTGCTAACGGGCAGTGCCGGATTGAGCGGGCGGCCAAACAGCATCAAGGTGCTGTGCTTGGGCGTGGCGGTGAAGGCGAAGTAGCTGGCGTTGCCGGGTCGCTGGCGGGAGGCCTGCCAGACGGACAGCTTGTCGTACGCGCTGAGCTGGTCCCACTCCTCTTCGCTCTGGCCGGTGAGCACGTAGCGCAGGTCGTCGGCGGTGCTGCCGCCGGTGCTGCTGTGCGCCTCGTCGATGATCACGGCAAAGCGGCGCTCGCGCAGGCTCTGCTCCTTCAAGATGGCCTCTTGGGCATGCGGGAAGGTTTGCAGCGTGCAGACGATGATGGGCGTGCCCGCCAGCATGGCCTGGGCCAGTTGATGGCTCTTGGGCAGGTTGGAAGTATCCCGGTCCACCGCCTTGACCACGCCGGTCTGGTGCTCGATCTGGGTGATGGCGTCTTGCAGCTGCTTGTCCAGCACCTGCCGGTCGGTGACGACGATGACGCTGTGGAA